>NZ_JBFUCA010000882.1:0-1081 GCF_056405475.1 Polaromonas sp. P1_G4 | reverse complement strand
CAATTAATCCGATTGCCTTAAGAGCAACCGACTGATTTGATGAGGCGACGAGACTCGACAAACGGTCAAATGCTGCAATTCTTGACGCACGAAATGTGTCCATGACATCTCTTTCCCCTTGAGCCAACGCTTTCTCTAATTCCTGTTGAAAGCTCGAAATTCTTCGCCATCTAGACAGGGTTCCGGGGTCTATTGAAAGCTTCATAGATACCTGCTTGCGCGAGAGTCCCTGTGCAATTAATTGCACCGCCAGTCTTTGCTTCGGACTTAGATCATTATTTTGATGTGGCATTCTGTGTCTTTCTGTGGAACGTCATTGCTCTAGCTTCGGATAGCCCTAACCTGCCGGAGTAAACCTTCAAGGCGACCGTACTCTTCGCTCCATCGCAGTTCTGCGTCAACGAGCTCCTTTCTTTGTTCCCGCATTGCTTCATCGCGTATGCAGTCGAAGTCCATCATTTCATCAATGCCTCGAAGCCTAGCCAGAATGGTGTTCGCCAGCTTTTCGCGGTCAGCTCTACTCCATCTTCTGCAGGCCTGAACAGTAGCCTCATACGCCTTCCAACTCTGCGGAGGCCACTTTGAGGTGCCCGGTAAAACGACGAGAGTTTCTCCCGTAATTACCTCGCTATCGCTTAGCCCTTTATCGCGGCGTGCGCGCAGTTCGCGGACCGCCACCCCCGTAAGCTCCGCCCAACGGGTTAGAGGTTTGGTATCCCCGTCGTGGGTCAGATAGATCGTATTTCGGCGATTGCCAGCTTGTTCCTTTTTTGTGGCCCACTGACAGTTGTCCGGTGCGTATCCCTTAGAGTTGTCTATGCGATCAATTGAGAGCTCTTGAGAAGTTCTCGGCCCAACATAAAACAGAAATTTGTAGAACGTAGAAAACTCCGGCGATACCTCAGCATAGTTTTCACGCTTACAACGTGAGTGCATGTTCTCGAACGAACTTCGACTCCACTCAAGAATCGCGCGCCCCCACAAACACTGCAGCTCTTTTGTAAGAGCGATTTTTTTCAAGTGTCCATTGAGATGCTTTTCTATTAGTTCCTTTCCATCTTCCAGAGCTTTCCTATTAGGA
>NZ_JBFUCA010000881.1:0-1085 GCF_056405475.1 Polaromonas sp. P1_G4 | reverse complement strand
GGAATGCGCTGGCTCCGACCATGATTCGGGCCATTCGTGAGCTGCGGGCCGGCTCGCGTTTCTATTGAAATGACAGGCCCGAACCCATCCGCCGCAGCAACTCCGGCACGGATGACACCAGCATCGCCAGGCCCGAGCAGGTCAGCAGGCTCAGCACCAGTCTGCGAAAGGCAAGGTCGCTGATGCCCGTGTAAACGCGCCCGCCCAGCCAGGCGCAAATGAGCGCAGCAGGTGCCACGATGGCCAGCATGGGCAGCGTTTCGCGCGTGACCAGGCCGGCGGCAACATAGCTGGCCATGGTGACGGTCAGCACGGCCAGATTGAAGTTCTGGATGACGGCGCGTTGGGCACTCTTTTCGTAGCCGCGCAGGGTGCACCACAGTGTCGGAATCACACCGCTGAAACCACCCAAGGCCCCCATGAAACCACCGGCAACGCCAATCGTGCCGTCGGCGACGCGGCCCCCATGGTGAATGCGGGGGAGCTTGCCCGAAAAAAGCATGGCCGGGCACCACAGCGCCAGCAGCATGCCGAGAAACAGCTTGAACAGCTGGACGTCAAGTTGCGGCAACAACAGCAAACCGAGCGGCAGACCGAGCAGGCCGCCGGCCAGAAATGGCAGCAGGCGTTTCCAGTCCGTCGTGCGGCTGACCGTGAAGGCCGCCATGACCTGGCCTGTCAGGCCGCCGAACACCGCCATGACAGCCGCCAGTTTCGGGTCTATAGACCACGCCCAGAACGACATGGCGACAAGGCTGAAGCCAAAGCCCGACAGGCCCTGGACAAAACCCGCCGCCRCCGCGCCCGCGACGATTAAAACGATTGGGGCGTCAGGACCTGCCAACATTGTGTTTGCAAATGCGAATGGGGTGAAAACGGCGCCGATCAAGGCGCGCGACGACGCCCAGACCGGGMGTCTGGGYKAGGAGCGCAACGCCGAGTGGCGCCGTTTTCRCCCCATTCCCTCCGGGTTGCGATCAAAAAGGCCTTGCGCGGCGTTGCAAAGCCTTGACGGGGTTCACCCCGCCTGCGTATTGCGCCTTGCTCAAGGCCTTTTTGACTCGCAACGCATCTTGCAAACACAG
>NZ_JBFUCA010000880.1:0-1089 GCF_056405475.1 Polaromonas sp. P1_G4 | reverse complement strand
CAGCAGAAATGCGTTTGAACCAGACCATCATGTTCCATCGGGTGATACGGATAGTGCAGCCAGGTGCCCATGGCGATGAGCATTTGGCATGCCAGGCAGAACCGGGGCGGCTCCTGCCGGCCCGACGCTATTTTGTTTGAAGATGGACTTTGCCGTCGGCAAACTTGAAACTGACGGTAGGCACCGTGAAGTCTTCAAAGGGGGCGCCCAGAGCAATCTCACCCTCTTGCAGCAACACACATTCCTGTCGGCGCAATGCCACGACAGCTGCGCTGTCGGAAAATCGCACCCAGGTGCCGTAACTGCTGACATCTTCAAGGTAAAACTTGCCGGCACGCCATTCAATTCTGGCGTGCCTGCGGGAAACGCGCGGATCTTGAACCACAAATTGCGCGTCGTGGTCTCGTCCCAGGAAAATCGGCAGCTCACCCGAGGCGAACTCGGTATTGATGTCCAGCCAGCACAACTCGATCGACGCCAGAGCCAGGGGCTGCGGGGCCGAGTGCGCCGTCAGGCTGGAAGGTACGGTAAATGATTCGGTCATGACCTCTGCCTGCCATTCGATGCGGTGGACCAGGCAGGCTTCGGTGCGGCCACGAATGTCCATGGCGCCAAGATTTCGGGAGCGTACGAGTGTGTCGGCTGGCAGCTTTTCGATGACGGCTTCGGTCGCGAGTATCTGGTCCGGGCCCGACAGGTCACTCAACCGGGAGGCCACATTGACAKCGTCGCCGAAGCAGTCACCATCCTGCTCGACAATTTCTCCGCGGGCAACACCCAGCTGCAACCGCATCTTGAGGTGCTCGGGCCAGTTCCGGATACGGTCGCGGTGAACCCGCTGCAGTTCGGTTACGGCGTCAACGGCGTCCGCATTGTCTGGAAACACCACCAGCACACCGTCGCCGAGGTATTTCACAACGTGGCCGCGATAGGCCACGCTGACCTTGCCTATCCACTGCGTCAAACGTGTGATGGCCTGAGTTGCCTTGGCATTGCCCAGCGATTCAAAAACCCCGGTGCTTCCGGTGAGATCGGCAAAAACGACGGTGACTTCTGCCATACGGTCTATGTAACTGCTTGTAGCTATCT
>NZ_JBFUCA010000879.1:0-1099 GCF_056405475.1 Polaromonas sp. P1_G4 | reverse complement strand
GATCAGCGCCGCAGCCAGGCGCGAGACCGTGTCGTCCCGCGATGGCGGGGCCGGCACCACCAGCTCCTTGTCGCCATGCAACATGGCGCCGACCAGGTTGTGTTTGCGGGTCAGGTAATAAACGATGGCCGCGATGTGCAATACCACCAAAGCCAGAAGCACCCACTTGCCAATGTTCTTGTGATAGTTGGTTGCCAGGCCGACGGTGGCGTTGGAGACAAAACGTGTCAGCGGGCCGGCAAAGGCAATTTCATCGTCGCTCAGCAGGCCCGTGCCGACCTGGGCCACCAGAAATCCCAGCATGGCGAACACCGAACCAGCGCCTATCGGGCTGTGGCCGACACCGTGTTCGGGTTTACCTTGGCCCTTGAGGTAGTTGATGACACTTTGGGGCGCATAGATGAATGCCCCAAAGCGAGACCAGCGCCCACCCACCAGGCCCCAGACAATGCGAAACAGCAGCAGGGCCAGCACGGTATAGCCAAACCGGAAATGCCAGACCATGGCGTTGCCACCGATGGTGCCGGTAATGGCCAGCCCAAGCACACAAGCCACCAGCGCCCAGTGAAAAAATCGCGTGGGAAAATCCCAGACGCGCACCTTGTGAAGATTTTTATTGGTGTACATGCTCACTCCTCGTTTTGTGATTGTTGTATGCAACGGTGCTCTTGATACGGCCTCGCTGCCACTTGGTGCTTTCCCGTAGCGCATAAGTTCCTGCGGAACTTATCTGGTCTGGCTAAACTCAGCCCTATGGCAACAGGCAAAGTGTGTTGCCATTGCCCCATCTTAAGAAAAAACCTACGAGGAAACCCATGAAAGCTTTTGCCTGTATCGCCGCAGCCGCCACTTTAATGGCCATGGCTGCTCCGGCCTCCGCGCAGTTTGCCAAACCCGAAGACGCCATCAAATATCGCCAAAGCGCGTTGTTTGTCATGGGCCAGCATTTCGGTCGTGTCGGTGCCATGGCCAACGGCCGTGTCCCCTTCGACGCCAAAGTCGCTGCGGAAAACGCCGAGATCGTGGCCGACATGGCCAAGCTCCCGTGGGCTGGCTTTGGGCCTGGCACCGACAAAGGCGGCAATACCAAGGCCAAGCC
>NZ_JBFUCA010000878.1:0-1100 GCF_056405475.1 Polaromonas sp. P1_G4 | reverse complement strand
GTCATAGAGGCCGTCTTTTGCAGCGACAAAGGAGCCGCGGCCGTGAAAAAAGGTGACCTTGTTCTTCTTGAACAGGTAGACGATGCCGTCGTTGTTCTGCTTGACGACAGTGTCCTTGCGGGCAAGCATCTTCGTGACATCCAGGCCCAGGCCCTTGACCTCAATGCCATGATCGGCAAAGTGGTGGCTGGCATGGTCGAAATGTTCGGACGATTGCAGCAACGCCTTGGACGGAATGCAGCCGACGTTGGTGCAGGTGCCGCCCAGGGCCGGGCCGCCTTTGGCGTTCTTCCATTCGTCGATACAGGCGACGTTGAAACCCAGTTGGGCAGCGCGAATCGCGGCAATGTAACCGCCGGGGCCGCCACCGATGACGATGACGTCGAATTGTTTAGACATATTTCTTTATTCCTTCTTGAGTTCAAACGCCCCCGCGTGGAGGACGATTCCAAATACACCGGTGCGCGCCTGCAGGCTTTCCTGCTGGGGACCTTCGCGGCCAATTTTCACGGTCGTTCCGGGCGCGGTGCTGCAGACAAACAGATGCCTGGCATCGAGGCATTCAATCCCGCCGGCGGCATGCAGCGCGGCCCAGCCGAAGCTCTCGTACTCCTCCGCGAGAAAGCGGCGCAGGGATACGGTTTCCGTAGGGGTCCGCACATCGGCAATGGTCCATCGCGCCAGGTCCATCTGGTATTTTTCAACCAGCTTCCCCGGATCAGCATCCGGCGCCTTCGCCAGTACCAGCCGGGACCCCGCCTGCGAAACGCTGACCCATTGCAGCCCGTAGTAACCGCTCCAGTTGTCGCCAGCCGACGCAGCAGCCGCAGCCAGGCCCACACTCAACGTGCAGGCCAGGCAGGCGACGAGGCGGCGCATCGACAGCCTTAGATGTCGAACAACAGGCGTGCAGGATCTTCCAGCGCTTCTTTCATCGCCACCAGGCCCAGCACAGCTTCACGACCGTCGACGATGCGGTGGTCATAGCTCATTGCCAGGTAGTTCATCGGACGGACCACGATCTGGCCGTTTTCGACCACGGCGCGGTCCTTGGTCGCATGCACGCCCAGGATCGCCGACTGCGGCGGGTTGATGATGGG
>NZ_JBFUCA010000877.1:0-1105 GCF_056405475.1 Polaromonas sp. P1_G4 | reverse complement strand
ACTACGGTGTCGCCCCGTTCGAGTGAAGCCCCCACAGCTGCGGCAATGACTTTCCGGGCTTGCTCTTCGTCGGCGGCGTCCAGCGCTTTGCGCACAACGGCCACCACTTGTATGCGGCGTATCGACCCCGGCTGGCTGACCACCTGCTCGACCCTTCGCCCAACCTGATATTCCACTTCCCGTTGTACGCTGCCATTCACGCCAGTACCAGTACGCGCGTCGAGCGGCGCCACCCCGGTATCGCGCACAGACTCGCGTTCGCGCACCACCACGCCGGCAGGCGGCTTGTTTTCTCGCCCCGGCGCCGAAATCACTTCTTCGGTGGTGATGCGTATCTGATCCATGTTTAACAGGACGTCCACACTGGCGAGCGCTTGGCCCGCGCCAAAGCTCTGGTCCAGCACCAAGGCCGCCTTGCGGGCAAGGTAATCTTCGGTTTCTTTTTTAAGGTCGAGCCGGCTTGAGCTGTTTGCGAGCGCCGCGCCGTTTTCGGCATTGGTGGCCACTCGACTCAGCGCGATGCCCTGGTGGTTGACGACGGCGACATCGGCAGAGGTCATTCCCGGTGTCGCTGAAGCGACGAGGTGCTGAATTCCGAAAACCTGCTCGGGACGCAGGTTCTGGCCCTGTTTGAGCGTCAGGGTAATGGCGGCCTTCGGTTTACTGCTCGCCTGCTTGAACAGGCCCTGCTCCGGAAGCGCCAGATGGACGCGCACGTCGCTGACCTCCGCCAGGGACAGGATGGTTCGTGTCAACTCGCCTTGAAGCGCTCGCTGATAGTTGATCTTCTGGGCGAATTCGGTCATGCCGAAATCGGTATTGTTGAACAGCTCAAACCCGACCACTCCCTGTAAGGGGATTTCCTTGCCCATCAGCTTGATGCGCGTTGCGTGCACCTGCGTTTTGTCGACAAGAATGGTCGAACCGCTTTCGGCGAGGCGATAGGGCATCTTTTGCTTGTCGAGCTCCGTTGTCATCGCCAGCGCATCCTGGGGCTTCAGGTCAGTGAACAGCACCTGGTATTCCACTCTGAACGCCCACCATGCAAAAAAGACCACAGCGCCCAGGAACAACACCAGCGCTCCAACCAGGAGCGCACGCGCCG
>NZ_JBFUCA010000876.1:0-1105 GCF_056405475.1 Polaromonas sp. P1_G4 | reverse complement strand
ACCATGGCCTTGCCCAGCGCGCGCGTGGGCTGCGAGTTGGTGAAAGACGTGCGAAACACATTGGGCGCGCACAGGCTGCGCGTGGCGGCGTGCACGCCGGCGTTGGGGATCAGGCTCAGCACGCCGGAGTCGCGGGCGACTTTCTGGATGCCCATCTGCACGCCCGAGTGCACCGTGCCGACGAGCACGTCGACCTTGTCGCGCTGCACCAGTTTGTTGGCGTTTTCAATGCCTTTGGAAGGTTCGGACTCGTCGTCGACCTTGAAGTATTCGATCTCGCGGCCGCCGAGTTTGCCGCCTTGTTCGTTGATGGCCATGCGAAAGCCGTTTTCAATGGCGACGCCGAGCTGGGCGAAGGTGCCGGTATAGGGCAGCATGAAACCCACACGCACCTTGGCGGACTGCGCACGCACGATTTCGGGCAGCAAAAGGCCGGTGGAAGCGGCACCGATAACGGCAGCACTGCGGGTCAATACAAGTCGGCGTGAAGTCATGGAATAGCTCCTGGTTGAGACTGAAGACAGTGAGACGAATAGTAAGCGTGCGTTGTGTATGCAGCCCTAGTGTAAAACCCGAGATTGAAGATTAAATTGTTTACACCTAAAGCAATAGCCGTGCCCGATTTGCGCATTTTTTCGGCCCGCCGGCGCAGGGTATTTTCCGGCTGCCTGCTTCCCGGGGTTTTCCATGTCAGTGCGGCTGGCGCAGCTTGAAGCGCTGGATCTTGCCGGTGGCCGTCTTGGGCAGTTCGCTCACAAATTCAATCCAGCGCGGGTATTTGTAGGGTGCAAGCTGCAGCTTCACATGGGCCTTGAGTTCGTCCACGGTGGCGGCCTGCCCGGCCTTGAGCACCACATAGGCCTTGGGCTTGATGAGTTCGTCAGCGTCGGCCACGCCGATCACCGCCACTTCCAGTACGGCGGGGTGCGTCATCAGGCAGGCTTCGACTTCAAACGGCGAGACGTAAATGCCGCCGACCTTGAGCATGTCGTCGCTGCGCCCGCCGTAGGTGTAGTAGCCGTCAGCGTCGCGGGTGTATTTGTCGCCGCTCTTGGTCCATTCGCCGGCAAAGGTGGCTTTGGTCTTGGTGCGGTTGTTCCAGTAC
>NZ_JBFUCA010000875.1:0-1105 GCF_056405475.1 Polaromonas sp. P1_G4 | reverse complement strand
CAAGATTGGGTAAAGATTGCCTTCGTGCCTTCTCAAGTTGTTGCGACATGACTGACGAGCTAATGGCAGAAACCAATCGTGCGATCAGTTCATCGTCTGCCGCAAATAAACCGTGTACTTGACCCTTCAGACTGTCCGCCCAGAGAATGTGGCCTGTCTTTGCTTCGATCAACTCAACGAACAACGCCAGCTGTGTTCCGGCGCTGCGGCACGTGCCAGACAAGATATACGTAGCGCCCAAGTGGGTCCGTATGTCTTCCATTGCCTCCGGACGTTCCCGAAACACAGTGGTCGAAAGACGCGAGATCACATGAAGTTCGGAGGTGCGGGACAAAGCGGCAATCACTTCGTCGGCCAAGGCCTCGCCAAGGAGTTCATGTCCCGGCTCGCTGCTGCGCATCGCGAAAGGGATCACCGCGATAGTCGGCCGCAAGTTCAGCTGGACTGCGGTGCCGGACGGTATTACCGGTGCATTGCCTGGCGGCCCGATCCGGTACGCCCTGATCGGCTCTTTGACGTGTTTGAGGTGGCATTCCCCCAAGTCTTCAACATCTGCGTCCAGCACGGACGAGACTTGATCACGTAGATCGGACGTCACGACTATCTCACCGGGCCCCGCCAAAGTACAGACGCGCGCTGTCAAATTCACGTCTGTGCCGTAAATGTCATGCTGGTCGGTCACAAAGCTCGCCAAATGGCCGCCCATGCGCAGATGCATCTGTTGCTCTGGGCGGAAGGCAGCATTGGCCCGTTGGCAGAAGTGCTGAATAGCGAAGGCTGCTTTGACAGACCCTTGGGCGCCGGCAAATTCCAGCATTAAACCGTCCCCCAGGCTTTTGACGATGCGCCCGCCATGCAGCGGCAGAATTTGCTGCTCAATCTGCTGTACCAGTTCTTGCCACCGCCGCACAAAACCATCTTGATCCTGCTCCATGATCCTGACGGACTCCACCACATCCATGACCAGCAGCACCTTCGTGCTTCGGTTCATGTGTGCCGGTAATTCCATTAGGGAGTGCATCGTAAGCGGTGTAACAATTTTTTACCTCCTCATTTTGTAGGAGGAAGTGCGCGTAATAAACACCTGATGTGCTACGGGCTCCTC
>NZ_JBFUCA010000874.1:0-1113 GCF_056405475.1 Polaromonas sp. P1_G4 | reverse complement strand
GGCAGATGGCGGTCGTTGATGTACTTGGCGCTGAGCTCGGCAGCAGCCTGCAGGGCGGCCACGGCGTACTTGACGCTGTGGTGCTCTTCAAAGCGCGACTTCAGGCMCTTGAGGATGTCGACCGTTTCCTGCACGGTAGGCTCGACCACATCGACCTTCTGGAAGCGGCGCGACAGGGCCGCATCTTTTTCGAAGATGCCGCGGTATTCGGTGAAGGTGGTCGCGCCTATGCACTTGAGCTGGCCGCTGGACAGCGCCGGCTTGAGCAGGTTGGACGCATCCAGCGTGCCACCCGAGGCCGCACCGGCACCGATCAGGGTGTGGATTTCGTCGATAAAGAGGATGCCGTTGGGTTTGTCCTTCAGTGCCTTGAGCACGCCCTTCAGGCGTTGTTCGAAGTCACCGCGGTACTTGGTGCCGGCCAGCAACGCGCCCATATCGAGCGAGTACACATTGGCTTCGGCCAGGATCTCGGGCACGTCTTTTTGCGTGATGCGCCAGGCCAGGCCCTCGGCAATCGCGGTTTTACCCACACCGGCCTCACCGACCAGCAACGGATTGTTCTTGCGGCGGCGGCAGAGAATCTGAATGACGCGCTCGACTTCATACTGGCGGCCGATCAGCGGATCGATTTTGCCGTCCCTGGCGAGCTGGTTCAGGTTGACGGTGAATTGCTCAAGCGGTGAGGCTTTTTCGTTCTTCTCGCCGCCCTCTTCGTTCTCGGCGGCGCTCTCGCCAGCCTTGGCTGGTTCGGGCGGGTCGCTCTTCTTGATGCCGTGTGCAATGAAATTCACCACGTCCAGGCGGGTTACGCCCTGCTGGTGGAGGTAATACACGGCGTGTGAATCCTTTTCACCAAAAATGGCGACCAGCACATTGGCGCCGGTGACTTCCTTCTTGCCATTGCCGGTGGACTGTACGTGCATGATGGCGCGCTGGATCACGCGCTGGAAGCCCAGCGTGGGCTGCGTGTCGACATCGTCGGTGCCGKCGAYCTGCGGGGTGTTGTCCTTGWTGAAATTGGCCAACGACTTGCGCAAGTCGTCCACATTGGCTGAGCAGGCGCGCAATACCTCGGCTGCACTGGGGTTGTCCAGCAAGGCAAGCAAGAGA
>NZ_JBFUCA010000873.1:0-1116 GCF_056405475.1 Polaromonas sp. P1_G4 | reverse complement strand
GCGCTTCCGCTTGGGCAACCATTTTCAAGCATACATCTATTTTTGCATCGAAAGAAAGATGTACCGTAGTCCCTAGTCGGCAGCGTTGCTTCGCATCTGCGGATACACATGTCGTTTACTTTCTGGCATCTTTTATTCAATCCACACAATACATCGCCTGAGTCAGTTGGAGGGACGGGCGATATATTGCGCCCATTGGATGAGTCCGCGGACGTTGTTGGTATGACAACCAAGCCCTTAGGATCACTCTTCGAAAGCGGATCACCCTCGACATAAGCAAATGTATTGATGCCCCCCTCCAGCCCAATGGGATCGGACTGCATATAGCGCCCRATCCTCGGGTTGTACTCCCKGTTCCAGTTCTGGAACARCCCACTCTCGGCATCAAAGGTYTGCCCAGGCARSCGCTGGTTAAAGGCGAAGGCCCCCAGGCTGCTCGGATTCTGATCAGGCGCCGTCGCGCCAAAGGGTTCTGCCGTGTCCCATCTCCAAACGACTGTCTCATCTGATTGCCGTGTGATGATTCTGGACGCACCGAGCTGATCCGCCCAGACGTTGTACAGGCTGATGGCAATGTCGCTTCCCGCAGCCGTTCCCGTCTGCTTGATCACCCCCACCGGGCTGCTCATATAGATGGTTTCATAGAGCGGTGTTCCGTTGGCATCGTACTCACCSAGCAGTTTTCCYTCTTCGTCATAGAYRTAGTAMGCCGCACCSGTTGGSACCARSGCCGTCGGYCCCGTCTTGCTMATCCTCAACTCCAGCGCGCTGTAGCTGTAGCTCACCGTGCCACCGGCGTTCGTCAYCGTCGCCAGYCTSCCSCGGTCGCTGTAGSTATAAGTRTTGRYCCCGTCGCTYGTGATGTTGCCGGCCGCATCGTGCTGGACGGTGGCCGTGCCTGTTGTGTCCTGGGTCTGGTTCAGCCGGTTGCTGGTGGTGGCTATGGTGTTCGGATAGCTCGTGCCGCCGATGACTCTGGCCGTGCGGTTGCCGGTGGCGTCGTAACTGTATTGGATGGCACTGCTGCCCAGGGTGGCGCTGATGATTCGGTTCAGGTTGTCATAACCAAAGCTTTGGTCCAGGCTGGGCACCGGAGTCCCGTTGCTGGTGTGGCTG
>NZ_JBFUCA010000872.1:0-1119 GCF_056405475.1 Polaromonas sp. P1_G4 | reverse complement strand
ATCCACAGCAGCGCCGCCGTCATGTACCAGACGCTGACGTACAGGTGCGAGACCTTGCGGTTGACCAGCGTGAACAGCACCGGCAGGATGACGAGGGCAAAGCCGGCGAACATGAAGATCGCGATCTGCCACGGAATTTCCAGGTATTCCATGCCGTCGTTCCAGCCGGTCGCGATGGCGCCTATGCCCCCTGCGATGCCCATGTTGATGAGCGCCCCGCCCAGCATGACCCAGATGGCGCCGTAGAGCCGGGTGCGCAGCAGCCGCGGCAGCAGCCACACGATCATTCCCAGCGCGGCATTGGTGATCCAGCCGTAGAGCACGCCGGTCAGGTGCACCGTGCGTATGCGGCCGAAGGTCAACCAGGCATAGTCGGTAAGCCAGTCGGGCTCATGCAGCTTGATGGACGACACCAGCCCCGCCATCGAGCCCACGATGAGCCACAGGCAGGCAAAGGTGATGAACATGAACACCGGAAACGCGGTAGAGCGGTCGGACGTGATGCGGTCCAGCAGCTCGGCGGCATCGGCGGCGTGGGTCTTGATGCCGCCTTCCTTCACGGCCTTCTGCATCGACGCCTGTGCCACGTCCTGTAGCGCGGGGTCGTCGACCTGGCCGATCTCGCCGTGCGCGAAGATGACGGAAGCCGCGACAGGGTTTTCTACCAGTAGTCCTTTGCGCAGCGACCAGATAAAGACAAAGAGTCCGATGATGGACAACAGGAAAGCACCGAGAAGGCTGAGGGCGGCGCTGTCCATCATGCAGCTCCTTCAGGCAACGCCCGTCGCATCGTCGGGATATCCGGGATCTCATTGCCCGCGCTCCGGGTTTTCAGAAAGAGCGGTGTCGGCCGTCTGGAAGGCTGCGTCGGTCCGCCGCTTGTGCATGGTGCAACTGTCATGATTTCTCCGGTGTGAAAACCCGCAGACGCCATTTGCTGCGTGGCGCCGGTCGGGTGGGGCCGCGAGAACTTGCCGCAGGTGTTCCATACTACGCCTTTGATGGCTGCCAGCCTGGACGCCAGGCTGTATTCCAGTCATCTGCTACTGTTTTTATAGCTGCTTGCGCTCGCCTGCATTGGTCTGTAGCCTGAATCAATGTATTGATATAGCTTAAGCC
>NZ_JBFUCA010000871.1:0-1123 GCF_056405475.1 Polaromonas sp. P1_G4 | reverse complement strand
AGCCTGGACCGTAGCCAAGGATGGACTGAACATCGAGACGGTCTGGCTGAAGTTTCATACGGGATTATTTGGGCGTTTCGATGGTGCGGAGGACGCCGATGCACGGGACGGTTTGACGGGTTTTAGAGGCGAAAACCCTCTTTTATGTGGTCAAATTATAGATTCCGCCCGAATTTCCCGCCGCAGTGCTGACGCTTCTTCCCCGTTGCCAGCATGGTGGGGCCCGAGGCCTTGCCCACATACCGATAAAACCGCATGAAACCGATCACCAAATCTGCCAAGCTGGCCAATGTCCTTTATGACATCCGCGGTCCGATCATGGATGCCGCCAAGCAGATGGAAGAAGAAGGCCAAAAGCTCATCAAGCTCAATATTGGTAATCTGGCAGTGTTTGGTTTTGATGCGCCCGAAGAAGTCCAGCAGGACATGATCCGCAACCTGCCTGCCTCGGCCGGTTATTCGGACAGCAAGGGCATTTTCGCGGCGCGCAAGGCCGTGATGCACGAAACGCAAAAGCAGGGCATCAAGGGCGTCACGCTGGACGACATTTACCTCGGCAATGGCGCGAGCGAACTGATCTCGATGGCTACCAACGCCTTGCTCGATGACGGCGACGAACTGCTGCTGCCTGCGCCCGACTACCCGCTGTGGACGGCTTCCACCAGCCTTTCGGGCGGCACGCCGGTGCACTACCGGTGTGATGAAAGCAACGGCTGGATGCCCAACCTTGACGACATTCGCGCCAGGATCACACCCAGAACCAAAGCCATTGCGGTTATCAACCCCAACAACCCGACGGGCGCGCTGTACTCCGACGAGCTGCTCAAAGGCATCATCGACATCGCACGCGAGCACGGCCTGGTCATCCTCGCGGACGAGGTTTATGACAAGGTGTTGTACGACGGCGTCAAGCACACGGCCATCGCCAGCCTCTCGACCGACGTGCTCACGGTGACCTTCAATTCGCTTTCCAAGAGCTACCGCTCATGCGGCTACCGCGCCGGCTGGATGGTGGTGTCCGGCCCCAAGAAGCAGGCGCAGGACTACATCGAAGGCCTGAACATGCTGGCCAACATGAAGCTGTGCTCCAACGTGYCCGGCCAGTGGGCCATCCAGACTGCGC
>NZ_JBFUCA010000870.1:0-1127 GCF_056405475.1 Polaromonas sp. P1_G4 | reverse complement strand
GGGGCCGCGGAACGGGCTTTGCCCGGCCGCAGGCGCCGTCCCCTGCAAGGGGGAAGGCGCTACACGCAGTGAGCGTCCGACAGGGGTTTACGTGAACTCCCGCTGGCGAAGCCATTTGGTGGCAATCCATTTCTCGCCAGTGGTAACCGGCTCGCCGCCATGCAGCGTGAGGCTGGAAGGCAGCGCCAGTGGATAACTGAAAAACACCGCATTGCCGCGCCGCGGCGCCACCCGCACTTCGATGTCGGGGAACACCGTGGCGCCGCCTTCCTCGGGCTCATGCAGGTACATGATGAGCGTCGCCACGCGCTGGCCGCCACGCTGCAGTATGGCGGGCGTGCCGGGCTCGGTCGGATCAAAGTAGTCATAGTGCGGCTTGTATTCGGTGCCGGGCCCATAGTGAAGTACCTGCAGCCCTTCGCCGTTTTCCTGCGGCCAGCCGAAGATTCTGGCAATACGTGCCTCCACCTGGCGCACCACGGCGTTTTCAGCGCGCCTGAAAAACATGCCCTCGCTGGTACGGTCAGGGTTGAGTTCCTCTCCGCCGGTCTTGGTGTCTACCGTCAGCGAACGCACCAGACGCGGCCGGGCGGCCTCCATCAGCGCCTCGCATTCACTCGGGCCCAGCAGGTTGCCCAGCACGATGACATTGGGTATCTGGGCGAAAAAAAGTATTTCTACCCACTTGTCGCCGGCATCGACCATGTTGTTGGTGACCGGCAAAGCCAGCGCAGGCACAACCACTGCGGCGAGATCTTCGGGCGTCAGCCGCACCGCCCGCGTGGCGGCGTCGCGGTTCCAGCCGGCTGCCAGCATGGCGTTAAAAATCTCGTCCCTGGAGTGGCCGAGGTTTGCCTGCGCCGTCATCCACGCCAGCACTTCCGGCGTGAGCTGCTGGTCGGTCCGGGCGGGCGTGCTCATGCGGGGATGGGCTGCTCAGGCGGCCTGTTTGCGGCGGAACACCAGCCGGTCGGGTTCGGACACTTTGGGATCAAATCGGTAGCCTTCGGCGTCAAAGCTCTCAAGCTTCTTGACGGTAGACAGCTTCTTTTCAATCGCATGGCGCACCATGAGCCCACGGGCGCGCTTGGCAAAAAAACTGATGACCTTGTACGATGACCTTGTAC
>NZ_JBFUCA010000869.1:0-1130 GCF_056405475.1 Polaromonas sp. P1_G4 | reverse complement strand
GGGCAAGCGCATGCAACTGGGCATATTGGCGCACTTCAATGCCGTCAACGCCGCCGGCGGCATCRACGGCCGCACCCTCAAGCTGGTTTCGCGGGACGACGGTTATGAACCTGAAAAGGCTGCTGCCGCGGTCAAGGCCCTGATCGAAGAAGACAGGGTGTTCGCGCTGATCGGTTCGGTCGGCACACCCACCACCCTGGCCGCGGTGCCGGCCATCAACGCGGCAGGCATACCGCTGATTGGCCCGTTCACAGGCGCGCAGGGCCTGCGCGAGCCTTTCAACCGAAACCTGTTCCACGTGCGCGCCAGTTACTTTGACGAGACCGAGCGCATCGTGCAGCACCTGAGCACCGTCGGCATCACCAAAATCGCCGTCTTCTACCAGAACGATTCTTACGGCAAGGCCGGGCTGGAAGGCGTGATGCGGGCGCTGACCCGGCGCAACCTCAAGCCGGCTGCCAGCGTCACGGTCGAGCGCAACAGCGTGGATGTTGCCGCACCGCTGGCAGAAATACTCAAGGTCACGCCTGAGGCTGTGATCCAGATCAGTGCCTACAAATCCTGCGCCGCGCTGATCAGGCAGGCACGGGCCAAGGCCTACGGTGGCCAGTTTTTCAATGTGAGCTTTGTCGGCTCGAAGGCGCTCGCTGAAGAGTTGGGCGACACCGGGGCGGGCGTGACGATTTCGCAGGTGATGCCCTTCCCTTACACACCCTCATCGGCCATCGTGCGTGAATACCAGCAACGCATGGCTGAGGGCGGCCACAAGGACTTTGACTTCTCCAGCATGGAAGGCTTTCTGGTGGCCAAGGTCTTTACCGAAGGCCTGCGCCGGGCTGCGGGGAAGAACCTGACCCGTGAGAGCCTGGTGACGGCGCTGGAGTCCATGCGCGACTACAACATGGGCGGCTTCACGGTGAACTACAGCCCCCAAAGTCACGAGGGCTCCCGCTTCACCGATCTCACCATCATCGGGCGCGGCGGAAAATTCATGCGCTGACGGCATCGAAACTTGCAAAACGGCCCATGCTGGCAATAATGCGGGCTCATCCCCTGTTTGCCATTCACCAGGAACACCCATGAAGCTTTCTACCCCCTTTCCAGCCGCCCTTGCCGCTTTCACGCTGGCC
>NZ_JBFUCA010000868.1:0-1130 GCF_056405475.1 Polaromonas sp. P1_G4 | reverse complement strand
GTTGCTAACGACGGGTGCGTAGTGGCGATGAAAGGCGCGGGCAGGGCGATGGGCGAGAGAGTAAAACATGGCTATTCCTTGATGGATGAACAAGGGGGGTTTTCCCCTTACACTGCGCGGCGCTCACCGTGATTGCCGCTTGCACCCCAGTTAGGTGTGCAAGCGGTTTATTCAAGCCAAATCAGGCAAAAGACCAGGGTCTATTTTTTTATGCAGAAACACTTGAAACGCTTCCTCATGGCCCTATGTCTTTGCGCCTCGGCGGCGGCGTTCGCGCAGACCGCAAGCCAGCCGCCTGTCCCGGCACCTGTTCGTATTGCGCTGATCGAAAGCCTGTCAGGCGCATTCGCCAATACCGGCGAAGCGGTGTTCCGCAACCTCGTCTGGGCCACTGAGCGCGTCAATGCGCGTGGCGGCGTGAAGCTGGCAKGCGGCCCGCGCAACCTGGTCGTTGAGCGCTACGACAGCAAGGGCCAGAACGAAGAGGCGCTGGCGGCCTTGCGTTCGGCCATTGACGACGGTGTGACCATCGTGGCGCAGGGCAATTCCTCGGCGATTGCGGCGGTGCTCATTGACGCCATCAACAAGCACAACGAGCGTGAGCCGAACAAGCGCGTGGTGTTCCTCAACTATTCGGCGGTCGACCCGATCCTGACGAATGAAAAGTGCAGCTACTGGCATTTCCGCTTTGATGCGCATGCAGACATGCGCATGGCCGCGCTCATGGATGTGCTCCGGGACGACAAGGCGCTCAAAAGCATTTACCTGATAGGCCAGGACTACAGTTTCGGRCAGGCCGTGCTGCGTGAGGCACGCAAGCAACTGGGCGCGCAGCGACCCGACGTGCAGATCGTGGGCGACGAGTTGCACTCGCTGGGCCGTGTCAAGGACTTCATTCCCTATGCCGCGAAGATCAAGGCCAGCGGAGCGCAGGCAGTGCTCACGGGCAACTGGGGCAACGACCTGACGCTGCTGATCAAGGCGGCAAGGGAAGTGGGTTACGAGGGCAAGTTCTATACCTTCTATGGCAACGCGCTGGGCGTGCCGGGTGYGCTGGGCGACGCCGGCGTGGGCAAGGTGATAGCGGTGGCCGACTGGTTCCCGAATGAGGCGGGCGCGCAGTCCGAAGC
>NZ_JBFUCA010000867.1:0-1132 GCF_056405475.1 Polaromonas sp. P1_G4 | reverse complement strand
TCCACATACCGCTCAAACACGCGCCGGCGCTGCGAAACGCGCTGCTCCAGCACCCGCAGCTGCCCTCGCCCAATTCCGGCCAGAACATTGCTCATGCGATAGTTAAATCCGACTTCTGTGTGCTCGTAGTGGGGAGCGGGCTCCCGTGCCTGTGTCGAGAGTTTTCGCGCTCTTGCGATAAGGTCGGAATCATCAGCCACCAACATTCCGCCTCCCGAAGTGGTGATGATCTTGTTGCCGTTGAAGGAATAGACAGCCACCCGGCCAAAGGCTCCGCTGCTTTTACCCTTGTAATGTGCGCCAAGCGATTCGGCGGCATCTTCAAGCACTGGAACACCATACCGCTCACAGATTGGCAGCAGCGCGTCCATGTCAGCACTTTGCCCGTAGAGGTTGACCAGCACAACGCATGCAGGCAGCCGGCTCTCGCGCTTGGCCCACTCAAAAGCGCGTTCCAGCGCTGCGGGCGACATGTTCCAGGACTGGGGTTCGGAATCAATGAATACCGGCTTTGCTCCGCAATAAAGGATGGGGTTGCAACTGCCGACAAAGGTCAGTGAGGAGCAAAATACGGTATCTCCCGGTTTGACGCCCAGCAGGACCAAGCCCAGGTGAATGGCGGCAGTTCCTGAACTGACCGCTGCGGCGTGCGCAACCCCGACATGCTCGGCCAGTTCGCGTTCAAACCCATCGACGTGAGGGCCCAACGGTGCAATCCAGTTGGTCTTGAAGGCATCTTCAACGAATACCGTTTCCTCTTCACCAAGATGCGGGGACGACAACCAGACACGTTGTGCCAGCTCACGACTGAAAACGATATCAATGGGTCGGCCGGCCGTGTCGACGATTGGCACATGTGCAATGCCGTGGACATCCATCAGTTTCTTGATATCAACCAGAGAAGAAGACTCATCGGCGGTCACTGGTGGCCGTGAAGGCAACGTCGTCAGGGCTGCGTCGGGAGATGCTTTATCGATCACAGCGCGACGCAAATCGCCATCAGTCACCGTCCGAACCAACACACCTCGCGTATCGACCGCCAGGAGAATACCCTGCGCGGTGCTGTCCATCGTCGTCAATGCCTGCATCCAGGGCAGGTCACCGGACACGCAAAGGTCTTCAAATCGCGCAG
>NZ_JBFUCA010000866.1:0-1136 GCF_056405475.1 Polaromonas sp. P1_G4 | reverse complement strand
GCATCCTTGATCGCCGCCTTGATACGCGGGTAGGTACCGCAGCGGCAGATGTTGCCGCTCATCGCGGCGTCAATGTCCGCGTCGCTCGGGTTCTTGTTGCCCGTGAGCAAGGCCGCCGCGCTCATCAACTGGCCCGACTGGCAGTAGCCGCACTGCGGCACATCGTGCTTGATCCACGCCACCTGCAGCGGGTGCGTGTTGTTGCGTGAAAGGCTTTCAATCGTCGCCACCTTCTGGCCCGCAGCGGCAGACAACGGCGTCTGACACGACCGCACCGGCTTGCCATTGAGGTGCACGGTACACGCGCCGCATAAGGCCGCACCACAACCGAACTTGGTACCGGTCATGCCCAGCTCATCGCGTATCACCCACAAAAGGGGTGTGTCAGATTCAGCGTTGACGGAAACGGCGCGGCCGTTCACGTTGAGTTTTGTTGTCATGTGGAGTCCCCTTTTGTTGAATCACTGTCATCACAGGATCGGGCAGGCCCCCAAAAGTCAGCTACTACCCGAAGGCCTTGCGGGACTCATGCTACGACTGCGCCTTAAGGGGTATCCGGGTAGAAACCCTTGGCTGAAACAAAGTCTCAACACTTTTTCTCAAGATGAGACAACTGATATAACTCATGCCTTACAAGAGTTTGGGAGGACCACAAAATGGATGGCGCACCGCATCGCCCCGCAGTTTCGCGACCAGAAGCCGGCCGAGGTTGGCGGCATGAATAGGGTCACAGAAAAGTACACAAGCTTCCCAACCCTGGGCCAGGCCGCGCTGATCGTTCTCGCCTTATTTCTGTTTGAATATGTCGCGCTGGTGGCGCTTGCCGATATGCTCGGGTTGCGCGGAGATGCACTCAATGGCGTATGGGGCATCGCAACAGTTCTTGGAAATGCCGGCGTCTTCAGCCTTGTGCTGCATCACAAGCAGCTGAGCTACCGGGCCTTGTTTCATGCGTCCCGAAATTCGGCAAGCGTCACCATCATGCTGTTGATGCTTCCTATCGCCATGCTGATTCCTGCACTGGTGTTGGCCATGCTGTCAGTGGATGCGGTGATGGTTTCGGCATTCCCTTTGTCAAGAGCACAGGAAATGATGTTCCAGAGAATGATGACGAACGATCCCATGTCTGTCATCAC
>NZ_JBFUCA010000865.1:0-1136 GCF_056405475.1 Polaromonas sp. P1_G4 | reverse complement strand
GTTCGAAGTCATAGACTACCGTGCTGCCATGTTTTTCCCAGGTCTGTCTACAGACATTAACGAATGACGACTTTCCAGTTCCCCATGGGGAATCTAACCCGAAGATTAAGCTTGCCGGAGACCGCTCATTCATTACATTGAGCGCAAATCTCTTTGCCATTTCCCCTATTCCGAGCCCATCTTCGATGTCTTTAGTAATCGCCCGATCGTCGATTAATGCTGAACGCCCCTTGAACTTGGCAAGAAATAGTATGACTCTTGCTCGGATCGAACCTACAAAGCCAGTAAACGTGAGGAGTACTACTGAGTAAAGCGCGAGACCCGGTGGAATAGCTCGGAGGAACGCTTCATATTCTTTAGGTGCGAACATGACCCAGAAATATCCACCAACGCCACCCGTGATTCCAATCACCGCAATATCTGCGCGTTTGCTCCGCAACAATCGCCCTGCCGAAGAGTAGGCTCCTCTCTCCCATAAATGCAGACCACCCAAAAAACCTACGACGGTGACAACCAATATGATCGTTAGTGGGTCGAACTTTGCGGTGTAGGTGATGTAAATCGACTGCCCAACAAGCATTGCCACTCGCCACAGTTCTACGCTAACAAAGCAAAAAATGGCCGCGAAAAAATATACGCGAAAAATCGCAATGCTTGGATTTCCTCTTTCACGCAGGGCTGTAAGTACACCTTTCCATTTCGTGGGAGTAGGGCCGGCGGCTTGATTTGGATCCTTGGAAAAATGGATTGATGCCATTGGCCTCCCTTGGCTGCGCGCAGTCTAATTAATATCATCTGAAGTTACTATAAAAAAGTAGGGATGTGCGGAAATGTTTGAGCTGATGCGAGAGACTGGCGTGGCGAGGATTTTCACCAGACTTTTGCACGCTCCACGTCGTCTCCGACCTGCGCATAGCCAGCACCTGGCGCGGTCCAACCTTTCCTACCGGTGGTGGTGACCTCACTCAACGCGCGCTGCGTCAGCGGCCGATAAATCCCGGCCGCTGCGAGTGCGCTTTGCGCACCGCTGTGGCCACGCGTGCGACGTCGAGCCGCTAAAACCAGCAACAGGCTGACGGCAACGCATCAAATGGTAGATTCGGAAAAAGCCCAGCCCCGGGCCGAATAAAAACAAC
>NZ_JBFUCA010000864.1:0-1137 GCF_056405475.1 Polaromonas sp. P1_G4 | reverse complement strand
GGCTTGCCGCGAGGGCAAAAGAAACAAAAGGGTTTTTCATGGGGCGGTTCCTTGAAGGGGTGATTCGTCGGGCTTAAAAAGCGACCTGGGCCGAGAGGTAGTACCCGGTCTGCTTCCGGCTGCCGGTGGTGGCAGGCACGATCACGCCCAGGTCCACATACGCCAGCGTGAGCGAAAGGTTTTTGGTCGGTGCCCAGGCAATAAAGATGTCTTTCCAGTCTTCAGAGCGCAGGCCGTTGCCCAGGCCGGCCGCGCGGCCGGCGCCCTCGAGCTTGTTGCGCATAAAACGGTATTCGGCGCCGATGGCGATGTTTTTGCTGAGCAGGTAAGCCACCGAGAATTCCGGTTGCAGCGTGTACTTGTCTTCGCTGCCGCCCAGCGTGGCGCCATAGCCCAGCAGGCCGTTCTGGTTGGCCTTGGTTGCGCGCAGCGTGCCGTTGAGCAGCAGGCTCTGGCCCAGGAAGAGTTTGGTGGCGCTGACATACACATCCACGCCGTGGCGTTTGGCGCCCAGTGCGGTGAGCGTAGGGTCCAGCCCGGTGGAGCCCAGCGTCTTGTACTGCACGCCCACTGCCACCTGCGGCATCAGCGTGTCGCTGTCCAGGACGGCATCGCCCAGCACGCGAACCTTGGCGCCCACGATGGTCTGTTTCAGGTGCAGCCCGGGCAGGCCCAGGGCCACGCCGGTGCCGCGGGTGTTGAAGTCCTGCTGCGCAATCGACAGCTCGTAGCGGTCATGGATGCCGACGGCCGCGCCGTACACATTCAGGCCGTAGTCGGTGGTGCCGGCGTGGGTGACGTAGGCAGAGCCGCCAATTTCGCCCGCCGTGGCGTTGCTGCCGATGACGGCCCAGGGCGTGAGGCCGCCGCCGGCCGCGCCTTCAATGGTGCTGACACCGCCGGTCAGCAGCAGTTTGCCGGTGTCGGCGTGGGCGCCGGCGCAAAGCAGGGTGAGCAGGCTGGCAATCAGGGGGGGTGATACGGAGTGGCGCATGGTGATCCTGTGGGTGGAAAGGAAAAAGCCGGTTGCCGGCGTCAATGGAAGTGAACCTGTGTGGAATACGGAAAACCGGATTCACTGGATTCAATGAAACGAAAAAAAGATGCGAAAAGAAGCGGGGTCGCTCTTCGAAAGGC
>NZ_JBFUCA010000863.1:0-1137 GCF_056405475.1 Polaromonas sp. P1_G4 | reverse complement strand
GTACGGGAAAGAGTTGACGTACAGGCAGTACAAATTGCCCTGGTCTATTTTCAATTCAGAAGAGTGGAAATTGACTGCAATTCTTGCAATTGCTTCGCTTTCTTTGGGAGGACTTGGTGCGACATTTGTGCAGTGGTAAAAGGACGAGTTTGTTTAACACAACGCTGGACGCTGTCACGCAAGCGTGCCGGTCAGCTCGGCGTTAAACCATATGTCCTTTTGTTCATCTTGCGGAGAGGTCATTGRAACCAATGCCACAAGCTGCCATCAGTGCGGCGCTGGGGTTGGAACTATTCGGGGATGGATGCCTCTTGGCTCGCCTCCTCCGTCTGAACTCACTTTTAGGCCGTCATTCGTTGGAAGCATTTGCCGTTGGGCTCGTTGGGTTGGCTCTGGTCGCGGCTTTCTTGCTTTTTGGCAGTTGAAACACTATGCATGCTCCTTTCCTGTTGATCACCGTTCGGCATGCAAGTGAAAGCGGTATGGTTGCCTCGGCATGCAGCAGGTTTCCTCCGTCGGCCCAAAGGCGATCGCCTTCGGCGTCACCTGGCCTCCAACGTTAGGCGCCGAAAGGCGGACCCATGCTGCTGCTCAAGTCGCTCGTAGCCTGGGTGCTCATACTGTGCCTGGCAGTGGCAAATGGCGCTTTGCGAGAGGCGGTTCTCATTCCTTCTCTTGGCAGGGCCGGCGGTTTGGTTCTGAGCGGTGTATTGCTTTGCGTGTGCGTGGCGCTGGTCGCCTATGTCCTTGTTCGCATTGAGCAAGGAATCTTGGTCAAGCAAAGTGCGTTTGTAGGCGTTCTTTGGTTGTGCCTGACACTGGCCTTCGAGTTCGGCTTCGGGCGTTACATCCAGCACAAGCCTTGGCCTGAGTTGCTCGCCGCGTATACGTTCAAAGGCGGTAACCTCTGGCCTGTCGTCCTTCTCGTCACTCTTCTGGCGCCATACTGGGCAACGCTCGCTCACGCAAGGTCGAGGCATGCAAAGAGCGGTGCCTAACCCCTCCGTCGAGCGGACGTCTTCCGGCAAGCTTCGCTTGCCTCCAGCCGCCGCTCATAGCAAACGTTAGACCTCAGAACCCAACTACTGGCTCGAACACATGTCAACCCAACAGCACCGCGTAACGCCTGTATCGCTT
>NZ_JBFUCA010000862.1:0-1138 GCF_056405475.1 Polaromonas sp. P1_G4 | reverse complement strand
GCACMAGACTGAATAGAATTACTGCTTTCACGGGCTACTCGACTTTCTTCTTGAGAAGTGCGTCGTACTGCTGTTTAAGCGTTTCTACTTCGATCTGCTTCTGGAGCAGGGCTTTCTCTTTTGTAAGCGGGTCACCCGCCGAAGCCTTCGCCAGGTCAAGTTCATTTTGTTTGGTCGTTAGAGCAATCTGGGAATCGATGGCATTGATCTGATTCTGCTGCTCTTTCTTTTGCCTTTCATCAGTGGCCGCTGCTTTAGCTTTCAAGGTATCGACGCGCAGTTGCATTAAATCTGCAAGGGATTTGGCCGTATCCGATGCAGCAGCGGCCCCCCGCTCAGCCCTCGCGGCCGCTTTGAAGCTCAACTCACTCATTGATCCGTCTTCGTTGAAAGAAGCATTTACCGAGTTGTTATCAAATGGCTCGTTTTTCAACCACACCAAGCCTTTGGCGCCAAATTGAGGCAGGCTTACAGAGTTTGCTGAATAAAATTTGACGCCATTTTGGGTTTTATCACCTACGAAAACATAGCCCGTCGATGGCAGCAGGTAAACAACCCCTGCGTACTCAGCGTCCTTCACGCCTGCCACGACGTCAGTGGCTGTACCGGCTTTTCGAGCTCTTTCGGGAAYTTGCACACATATCTCTGCAGAAAAAAGCTTTCCATCCGCCGGTTTGGCCGTGTCGGGTGCGAAGCTGGATGTCGCGAGCCTGGTCCAGTATTCCGCTTGACTAGAGGAGAATTCCTGGCAGACTTTCTCGCCATTGGACTGCCGAGGGGACCAGCCTACATACCTGGCTGTCGTAGTCAAGTCCTCCGTGAGAGAAGCCAGACGAGCCTGAAGAACCAGATTCTTTGCTTTTCGACCGTCCACAGTTGCCAAATCGATCTGGAACTGGATATCTGCGATTTGAAGCAGCAGTTGCTTAACGTCGACGTCCCGGCTCTTACTTTTACGCTCACGTACTTTTGCAAGCTTATCTTGCTCAATCTTCAATTTCTTCGTCCAGACTGCAGCTAAGGCTTTGTCGTCTTTTTGGTCCTTATCCGCTGCCTTCAGAAGAGGCAAATCTTTGCTCAAGAACTTTTGCCGTTCCGCAATTCGCTCAGTCATGAAATCTGCGCAATCGCCGTATGC
>NZ_JBFUCA010000861.1:0-1146 GCF_056405475.1 Polaromonas sp. P1_G4 | reverse complement strand
GATTTGGCCAGCGCAATGAACTCCGCCACGCTGTTGACCGGCAGTGACGGGTTGACCACCATGATCTGCCCGCCGCGGCCCAGCGCGGTCAGCGGTGCGAAGTCCTTGACCGGGTCGTAAGGCAGTTTTTTGAACAGGTGCTCATTGGCCGACTGCGTGGTGTTGGTGGTGATGAACACGGTGTAGCCGTCGGGCTTTGCCTTGGCGGCTGCCTGGGCGCCGATGAAGCTGTTGGCGCCGGGCTTGTTGTCCACCACCACGCTGACTTTGCTGTCATTGGTCACGGCCTGGCCGATGGCGCGCGCCAGCTGGTCGGTTGCGCTGCCGGCCGCAAACGGCACGACAAAGGTGATCGGCTTTTCAGGAAAGCCCTGCGCCTGAGCCGCCATGGGCACGGCGAGGGGCGCGATGGCCCATAGCGCGGCAATGCCGAGCAAGGCGGGGCGGATGCGGCTGTGTATGGATTTTTGAGTGGCGGTTTTCATGTTGTCTCCTGATGTTGTGATGAGGCGTATCTGACGTTGTTGATCTCGTCTTGGTGTCCTGGTGTCCTGGTGAATCGGTTCCGTTAAAAAGTTTGGTCTCCCCCGGCGAGCAGGCCCGCCAGCGCTGCTGGCACTTCGATAGGTAAATCCAGCAGCCAGAATGAAAGCGACTTGCCGTGCGTGTCGAGGTTGAGCGCGTCATTCACGCCGCCGTCGAGCACGTCGTCGAGCACAAAGTTCAGGGCGCCCAGCAAAGGCAGCTCAAACCGCTGCACACGACTGGGCTTGCGGTGGGCAAAGTGGCGCGCCACGGCGGCCTCCGTCACCTGCGCCCGCAGCACGGGATAAAGGTCCGGGTGCCAGGCAATCACGCTGATGTTGGACCGGTTGCCTTTGTCGCCGGTTCGCCCGTGCGCGGCGCGGTACAGCGGGACCGTGATCATGGCCTGGCTCATGCGGCCTCCCCTGCGGTAGCCAGCGCTGCGGTATCGAGCATCCTGAACGACACCTTCACAGCGTCTCGGGGCACCAGGCAGGGCAAGGTGTTGAGCCTTGGTGTCAGTGCCGTGCGCACGCCGCCGCCGCCGGCCGGTCCGCAGCAGTACAGGGCGGTGACTTCCCGCGTCAGCCGCTCGGCCTCAGCGCGGTCGGTGTGTGTGGC
>NZ_JBFUCA010000860.1:0-1146 GCF_056405475.1 Polaromonas sp. P1_G4 | reverse complement strand
GTATCTCAGTTGGAGGAAAGGCCCCCACGCTTTTCGCTTCGTGTAATGCGCTGCCCCCCGAGGGGGCCGCTGCGCCTGCGGCCCGGCTAAGCCGGTTCCGCGGCCCCGGCTTGCTTGGTCAACACCGGCCAGCCTTACGTGGGCTGCGAGCCACCGTGCAAGCCCGAACAGCTGTGGGCTGAAATTCAGTATCCCCTGCAAGAGGTAACCCGGCGGGCAACCCGTATAATCTCCGTTTACCACCTCTACGAACTTGCGGTTCGTACCTGACATGACCAAATTTGTCTTCGTCACCGGCGGTGTGGTGTCTTCCCTGGGCAAGGGAATCGCCTCAGCCTCCTTAGCTGCGATCCTCGAATCGCGAGGCCTCAAAGTCACTTTAATCAAGCTCGATCCCTACCTGAATGTGGATCCGGGCACCATGTCGCCCTTCCAGCATGGCGAAGTTTTTGTGACCGACGATGGCGCAGAGACCGACCTGGATCTCGGCCACTATGAGCGTTTCATCGAAACGCGCATGCGCAAGGCCAACAACTTCACCACCGGCCAGATCTACAAAAGCGTGCTTGAAAAAGAACGCCGCGGCGACTACCTGGGCAAGACCGTGCAGGTCATCCCGCACGTCACCAACGAAATCCAGGAATTCGTCAAGCGCGGCGCCGGCTACGAAACGGCTGATGCGGTCGACGTGGCCATCGTCGAAATCGGCGGCACCGTCGGCGACATCGAGTCCCTGCCCTTCCTGGAAGCCGTGCGCCAGATGAGCCTGCGCCTGGGCGCCAACAACACCGCCTTCGTGCACCTGAGCTACGTCCCCTGGATCGCTGCCGCCGGCGAACTCAAAACCAAGCCGACCCAGCACACTGCCAAACAATTGCGTGAAATCGGCATCCAGGCCGACGTGCTGCTCTGTCGTGCCGACCGCCGAATTCCCAACGAAGAGCGCGAAAAAATCTCGCTGTTCTCCAACGTTCCCGAATGGGGCGTGATCTCGATGTGGGACGTCGACACCATTTACAAAGTGCCCCGCATGCTGCACGAACAGGGCCTGGACGGCCTGATCTGCGACAAGCTGCGCCTGAACACGCCACCGGCCAACCTCAAGCGCTGGGACGACCTGGTCTATGAGACCGAGCACCCCCAGAC
>NZ_JBFUCA010000859.1:0-1150 GCF_056405475.1 Polaromonas sp. P1_G4 | reverse complement strand
GATGTATTTGGCGCCCTGGCCTGAAATCATCGGGACCTTGTAAACCTCGGGGAAAGAGGCTTGGTAGCCCTTGATGCCGTGGCAGCCGATGCACATGGCATTCTTGGTTTCGCCGGCTTTGGCATCGCCCTTGATCTCCTGGGCAAGGCTTGCAACCGTCACGCAAGAGACAGTTACGGCGAATATCGTGGTGAACAGCTTATTCATTTTGCGCGCACAATCAGGTGGGAATTCATCGTATAAAACAACCTTGGATTATATCTGGGCCTGCCGAGACCGGGCACCCCTTGCCGGCAACCCGCGCAAACGCCCTTTCAATTTTCACTTCCTCCCCCCAAGAACATGAAATTTCTAGGTTCCAAGAACTACGTCGCCACCCAGGATCTGATGCTGGCCGTGAATGCCGCCGCCGCCCTGAAAAAACCGCTGCTCGTCAAGGGCGAGCCGGGTACCGGCAAGACCATGCTGGCCGAGGAAGTGGCCGAAGCGCTCAACTTGCCGCTGTTGCAATGGCACATCAAGTCCACCACCAAGGCGCAGCAGGGCCTGTATGAATACGACGCGGTGTCGCGTCTGCGCGACTCGCAATTGTCGACCGTGGACGGTGGCGAAAAGGTCAAGGACATCCACAACTACATCGTCAAGGGTGTGCTGTGGCAGGCCTTTACCTCGGAAACGCCGGTCGCGCTGCTGATCGACGAGATCGACAAGGCCGACATCGAGTTCCCGAACGACCTGCTGCGTGAAATTGACCGCATGGAGTTCTATGTGTATGAAACGCGTGAGCTCATCAAGGCCAAGCACCGGCCGCTGGTGTTCATCACCTCCAACAACGAAAAAGAGCTGCCCGACGCGTTTTTGCGCCGCTGCTTCTTCCACTACATCAAATTCCCCGACGCCGACACCATGAAGCAGATCGTGGACGTGCACTTCCCCGACCTGAAGAAAGAGTTGCTGACCGCAGCCATGAAGACCTTCTACGACGTGCGCAACCTGCCTGGCCTGAAGAAGAAACCGTCGACCTCAGAGTTGCTGGACTGGCTCAAACTGCTGGTCGCCGAAGACATCCCGCTGGACGCCCTGCAAAGCAAGGACGACAAGGTCGCCGTGCCGCCGCTGGTGGGCGCATTGCTCAAGAACGAGCAGGACG
>NZ_JBFUCA010000858.1:0-1152 GCF_056405475.1 Polaromonas sp. P1_G4 | reverse complement strand
GACCTTGAAGGCACACCGAAGTATTTAGCAAATGAGAGGCGTATTGCTAAGTTCGATAGAAAACTTTTTGTAAATGGAGCAAGAGTTAATTTGTCGGCTGATAGTAGGGTGTCCACAAGTATCTACAAAGATGACGACTTTCAAGTGGATGCAGATGGCGATCATGTATCGATAGTTTGGGGTAACAGGACAGGACGTTGGCCCCAAGCCCCTTCTACTATCGTTGCACCGGTTCGATACAGAGATCTCCTGTTTTTCCAAAATACTCTACTCAATGTTACTGAGCAGTCAGAAGTTTCAATTTCTCAAGATTTCTTTGCACAAATTAACGCAGACTGTTCAGCTTATAGAAGCACCAGTTTTTTAGCAATTCCTGCGGCTCCGGTCTACGCGATAGATAATGAGAGGCTTTACGCGACATGTTCCACTGCTTGGCAAGAAATTAAGAGCCTGAATTTGGTTAGTTGGTCTTTGGGGCCTATCGGAACCTTAAGTAAAAAAGTCATTTCATTGCCCCCTTCAAGGTCAGGGTACACGGTTTTAAATTCATCTCAAGTCTATAGCCCAGCGAGAATCACTTTGCGCGCTCGTTCCGGCAACGAGTTATTGAGTTGCTCAGAAACCGAGTGCACGAGATTCTTCATTTCCAATGCTTATACATACGCAATTCTTGATGACGCGGGCATAGCAATATTGCTCACTCAGCAGGACCTTACTTCACCGATGCTTGCGATTCGAGTAGCCAAAGCCCATTAGAGGATTTTCGACAAACCTTTGATGCCGAGAGTGGGCTGTTCCAGAATTGGCATCGGGAGTACAACCCGAGGATTGGGCGGTATATGCAGTCCGATCCCATTGGACTGGCGGGTGGCATCAATACCTTTAGCTATGTGGAGGGCGATCCGTTGAGACTAGTGGACCCGTCGGGTCTGGATACAACCGTGGTGTGCCGGCCTGTGAACGATCCGAAGGCTCGCCGGCTTGGCGCTAAACACTGCTTCGTCGTCGTGTGGCATTGGAAAGACGTGTGTGGCGTTCGGGTAAAGATTGTGGATGGTCAATACAGCCTGGCAGGCGGGCGAACTATGTTCAATCAAGGAAGCAATGCGCCCACGTACGTTGACGATCGGAATGCATGGAACGGTGGAGCCC
>NZ_JBFUCA010000857.1:0-1154 GCF_056405475.1 Polaromonas sp. P1_G4 | reverse complement strand
AGCCTGCAGATCACGATGGCATTGCAGAACACTGCAACGTCGAACCAGCCGCGAGCACTGTAAAAAGTATCCCCTGGGGTTTGTTTTCGTTTCGCATGCGAAACCAATGACCTTAAACTCCATCCAACAAAACGGGAGGAATTTATGAGAACCTGGATTCGAACTCTTGGTGTGATTCTGTTGGCAATTTTCACGAACACATACACCAATGCGGAAAATTTTTACGGGCCCAACGAGTTAAACGAAATCGTTACCAAGGCTTATAAGGCAGATGATTTTGTTGCGCTTGATAAGTTGGCTACCAAGCTTCGTACAGAAAGAAGTCGAACCCCCAGTGGAGTTTGGAATCTCACCGTTTTCTATGGCAACCTAGGCTACGCTATTGTTGGGGAAAAGGAAAAGAACTCGGAGGCGCAATGGGCGGCCATAGAAAGCAAACTGAATCGTTGGGTCGCAGCTTTTCCTCAATCGGCTATGGCGCCAATAGCACTGGCTACCGCACAGAAGCAGCATGCCTGGGCTCTTCGCGGTTCTGGCTATGCAAGTACCGTCACCCCTGAAGGCTGGAATGGCTTCGCGAGCTACATGGCGATTGCTCGCAACACCCTCGATGTGAACAAAAAAATCAGCAGTGATGATCCGCAGTGGTATATCGTGATGCTGGATGTGGCGCTTGCGCAGAACTGGACAAGAGACCAACATTGGGCGTTGTACGAAGAAGCAGTGTCGAAAGAGCCTCTTCATTACCAGACATATTTTGTGGCGGCAGAGCGTTTTCTCCCAATGTGGGGAGGGAGCATGCGGCAAATCCAGGATTTTGCTGCGGATGCCGTGAGACGAACGACCTCAACAGAAGGCCAGGGAATGTATGCACGTATCTATTGGGTCGCAGCAGGCCGCATGGGAGGGGAAGCTTTCTTTGCAGAGTCGCATCGGAGCGCAGTTTGGTCGCAGATGAAAGCCGGCTTTGAAGACGTGCTCAAAAAATACCCAGCCGATTGGAATAGGAATGCGTACGCGAAATTCGCATGCCAAGCCGGTGATGTGGATACGTTTATAGCCATGACCCGCAGCTTTAATGGCACGCCCATGAAAGACGCATGGCCCGGCGACTACTTCCAGAAATGCAAAGAATACGCCGGAAAGCTGCGACC
>NZ_JBFUCA010000856.1:0-1156 GCF_056405475.1 Polaromonas sp. P1_G4 | reverse complement strand
GTGTTGAAGCGTCGCTGGCGGGCAAACCGGTGTTGCAGATTCGCGGCTCTATCCTCGATCATTTGGCACCGTACCTGGAAATGGGTATTGCGTACAAGGCGTTGCCCCATACACAGATCGCCGCCGAATATGTGCGACCGCTGCAAAGCCGGCTGGATGAGCAGCGTGCATGGCGGGCACAGTCGGCGACGCGGTTCGGTGCCGGTCAGGGCGATGCAGCAGGACGCGTCGCGGAGGTCCTGCGGGAGGTGGCTGCCAACCATGCCTGAAGCTGAAATCGTGCGGCGTTTGACGCCGGAACAAGCCATAGAGTGCCATGCTCGCATAGATGCCGAGTACCGTCCTGCCACCTTGCATCCGGCTTATGTGTTAGCTGACGCATTTCGGCAACCTGGGCTGGAGCCGCTTTTCCTGCTCTTTGAAATGCAGGGTGAAATGTGGCTGCATGGATTGCACCGCATGCGAATTGTGGGCACGGACTGGTGGGATGCCAGTTCTCCTTACGGCTATGGTGGCCCCACCGCCACGAGTTCGTCGCCGGAATTTTTGCGAGCAGCCTGGGCCGCTTATGCGCAATGGATGCGTGAACAACTGGTTGTTGTGGAATATCTGCGCTTTCATCCCATGAACGCCAATCAACGGGGCTATACCGGCACAGTTGTTCCCAATCGGCAGGTGGTTTGGACCGGCTTGCAAGGACATGCGGTGGCAGCTGACTATTCCCGGCGTATCCGTTACTCGGTCAGCAAAGCTGAAAAGGCCGCGCTGCTTTTCAGCGAGCAGCATCTTGGTGAAAACGTGCAGAAATTTGCAGTGTTTTACCGCACAGCAATGACGAGTATGGGTGCTGACGGCTTTTACCAGTTTGATGATGACTATTTTCGCCGCCTGGCGGCCGTTCCCGGTGCATTGGTGGCAAGCTGTAGCATGCCCGGGAGCAAGGAATGGCTCGCGGCCTGTATTGTGCTGGAGGGCGATGGCGTGTCGGAATACCACCTCGCTGCCAGCAATGCGGGCGGGCGGGCGCTCAATGCGGCGGCATGGCTGCTTGACAAGTGCATCGCGGCAGCGCAACAACGAGGCCAACGGGCGTTTTATTTCGGGGGGGGCACCGATGCCAAACCCGACAATTCGCTATTGTTCTTCAAGTCCGGAT
>NZ_JBFUCA010000855.1:0-1160 GCF_056405475.1 Polaromonas sp. P1_G4 | reverse complement strand
ACCATCGACATTGCACACGGCCATGCCGACACGGTGCAGAAGATGATCGCCTACCTCAAGCAGAAGCTGCCGGCGTCCTTCGTGATCGCCGGCAACGTGGGCACGCCCGAAGCGGTGATCGACCTCGAAAACTGGGGTGCCGACGCGACCAAGGTCGGCATCGGCCCCGGCAAGGTCTGCATCACCAAGATGAAAACCGGTTTCGGCACCGGCGGCTGGCAGCTGTCGGCGCTCAAGTGGTGCGCGCGCGTGGCGACCAAACCCATCATTGCCGACGGCGGCATTCGCGAACACGGCGACATCGCCAAGTCGGTGCGCTTTGGCGCGACCATGGTGATGATCGGCTCCATGCTCGCAGGCCTGGAAGAAAGCCCGGGCAAGACCGTCGAGGTGGACGGCAAGCTCTTCAAGGAATACTACGGCAGCGCCTCGGACTTCAACAAGGGCGAGTACAAGCACGTCGAAGGCAAGCGCATCCTGGAGCCGGTCAAGGGCACGCTGGCCGATACCTTGCGCGAGATGGAAGAAGACATCCAGAGCTCCATCAGCTACGCCGGCGGCACGAAGCTGCTGGACATTCGCAAGGTCAACTATGTGACCCTGGGCGGCGACAACGCCGGTGAACACCTGCTGATGTAGGCCGGCGGTAACAAATAGTAGCAAGGCCGGCTCCGGCGACAATAGGCCYTGTTCCTGAAGAGACTCACTCCCCTTGCCCACCGCAGCCATTGAAGTACGCCGGCCCTATTCCGGCGAAGAAGAAGCAGCCCTCATGGACGCCGTCCAGGAGGCGTTGACCTCTGCGCTGAAGGTACCGCTCTGGACGACCTCCGTCCGGCTTGTTATCCATGAGCCGCAGCGCTTTCGTGCGCCGGCAGACAAAGGGGACCGCTACACGCTGGTGACGATCGACTGCTTTGTCGGGCGATCCCTGGAAACCAAACGCGCCCTGTACCAGGTCATCGTGCAAAAGCTCGGGCTGTGCGGCATTCCCGCAGATCACGTGAAAGTGCTGCTGCGTGAGGCGTCACGCGAAAACTGGGCGATCCGGGGTGGCCTGCCGGCGTCCGACGTGGTGCTGGAGTACGACGTCGATATCTAGGCTGGTTAGCTAACGCTGGCCAGCCGCCAGCAGTTGCAATGCAAGCCGGTGCAGGCGG
>NZ_JBFUCA010000854.1:0-1164 GCF_056405475.1 Polaromonas sp. P1_G4 | reverse complement strand
CCCCTGCGCTCAGGCCAGCAGGTGTATGCACGCGGCCGCGACCTGGTGGTGCTGGCCATGGTCAACGCCGGCGCCGAAGTCATTGCCGACGGCCACATCCACGTGTATGCGCCGCTGCGCGGCAAGGCCATGGCCGGCGCGCGCGGCAACACCGAGGCACGCATTTTTTCGCTGGCGCTGGAAGCCGAGCTGATTTCGATTGCCGGCGTGTACCGCACCGCTGAACACCCGCTGCCCGAAGGCCTGGCAGGCCAGCCCACGCAGGTGCGGCTCGTTCCCGCAGAAGAAGGCCAGGAAGGCGACCGTCTCGTCATGAATGTGTTGGCCGCATAGACATGGCCCCACTCTTTTCACTTCGCCTGCGGCCCGGCAAAGCCGGTTCCGCGGCCCCGGCTGAAATATCTATCGCTTTCAAAAGGACTTTTATCTGATGGCAAAAATCATTGTGGTCACCTCCGGCAAGGGCGGCGTGGGCAAAACCACCACCAGTGCCAGCTTTGCAACCGGCCTYGCCTTGCGCGGGCACAAAACCGCGGTCATCGACTTCGACGTGGGCCTGCGCAACCTCGACCTCATCATGGGCTGCGAGCGCCGCGTGGTGTACGACCTCATCAACGTTATTCAGGGTGAAGCCACGCTCAACCAGGCGCTCATCAAAGACAAGCAGTGCCACAATCTCTTTGTGCTGGCCGCCTCGCAAACGCGCGACAAAGACGCCCTGACAAAAGCCGGCGTCGAGAAAGTGCTGAAAGACCTGGGCGAGATGGACTTCGAGTACATCGTCTGCGACTCCCCCGCCGGCATTGAAACCGGCGCGCTCATGGCCATGCACTTTGCCGACGAAGCCCTCATCGTCACCAACCCCGAGGTCTCCTCGGTGCGCGACTCCGACCGCATCCTCGGCATGCTTTCAAGCAAAACCAAACGCGCCATCGACGGCGGCGACGCCATCAAGGAGCATTTGCTCATCACCCGCTACAACCCCGGCCGCGTCGACCAGGGGCAGATGCTCTCGCTGGAAGACATCCAGGACATCCTGCGCATCAAGCTCATCGGCGTCATCCCCGAATCCGAGTCCGTGCTGCAAGCCTCCAACCAGGGTGTGCCGGCCGTGCACATGAACGGCAGCGATGTGTCGGAAGCCTACAAGGACGTGGTCGATCG
>NZ_JBFUCA010000853.1:0-1168 GCF_056405475.1 Polaromonas sp. P1_G4 | reverse complement strand
GGCGTACGCATAGCGGTGGGAGCCGCTTTAATTCCGTCCACAAGAGTAGTTGTTATTACAGTTTTTGATCCGACCAAACCATAGCCAATGATCTCTTATCCTCATTTCGCGTTTCCGAATTTGTTTTTAGTGGATGGATATTCACTAGAGCAGACGGAATACGGTGAAGTTGTTTCTTATGAAGACGAAGGCGCTCTAGAGGCTTGCGTTGGGCGACTTCGCGTTCGAGCCCCTCGAAGGCTCAATGGTCCTGAATTACGATTTCTACGAAGAACTCTTGGACTAACCCAGGATGATTTCGGTGCCTTAATTGATCGAAACGAACAAACCGTCGCGAGGATGGAGAAATCAGATGCACCAATAGACCGCTCTGTTGATTTGGTTGTTCGTTCTAGGTATCTTGGGCAATACGAACCGTGTACGCAAGTCGGGGAAATTCTTTCTATCGTTGATGGCGTTGCCAAGACTCCCTCTGAGAGAGTTTTGTTGTCCCATGCCAATGGGGTTTGGACATATCGTCATGATGTACCAAGTTTCCAAGTGGTTTTCTCTGACTCGTACGCTCTTGCTAATGAGAGCGCCATAAAGGAGAGCCTTGAACAGGGGTTTCTTACGCAAAGGACACTTACTGTAAGTATGACTTTGCAAGATACGTCCCCTATCAACGAGCCAATGTACGTCGACAGGATCGCTGTAACCAAGCAACTTACGAAACACAGCTATGGCACGAAATAAAAGCCAAACAGTGAGTGCTGCTTATATTGTGGGGATCATTAAAGAGGCGCGAGTCATAGAGGAACGCCTCACCGTCCAGGATCCCTCAGAGGTGCGGTTAAGTGGAATGAGCAGGCAAATCCGAACAYAGACGACCTCAACCTTTGAACTGGGCGTGGCTGAAGACCTGCCGGTAAAGGCATTTCAGGTTAGTCTCAGTTTCTCGGCGATCTTGTCGTTAGATGGGACCTCGGAGTTTTCGTCCTATGCCTGCAAATTTGTTGCGACGTTTGGTATAGAGGAAAGAGGGGGCTTTGAGGATTGGGGAAACATCCCTCCCTCCGCAGTCACTCCATATTTTGCGATTACTCACTTCTTAGCGAGGCAACGAGCTGAAGAGCGATTCTTATCTGCAGGATTCCGAGGTGTCGTTTTACCTCCTTTGGATATAAGC
>NZ_JBFUCA010000852.1:0-1169 GCF_056405475.1 Polaromonas sp. P1_G4 | reverse complement strand
ATATTGGGGCACTCGGTGGACATCGAAACGCCTTTTCAAATACAAGTTACATCTTTATCAAAAGAAGCACCATGGCGTAACCGGCTAAGAGCAACGACATGAAAGTAGCCACCGCACGCTCAATTCGCCAGCTTCAGCTGACCTTCAACATACCGAAGCAGCCCTTCACAAGCATCCTCAACCAAATCCAGCACATGCTCAAACTCATCCTTGCCACCGTAGTAAGGATCAGGCACCACCGGGCTKTCATGCCTCAAACAGAACTCCGTGAGCCTGCGTACCTTGCCGAGATGTTCGGCGGGACATTCCTCCTGAATCAAGGCCAGGTTGTCCCAGTCCATGGCCAGAATCAAGTCGTGGCGCTCAAAATCTGAATCCGAAATCTGCCGGGCCCTGAGGCCGGATAGGTCATAACCGCGCTTGACGGCGTAGGCTTGCGAGCGCTCATCGGGTGGGTTGCCGGGGTGGTAGTTGTGCGTGCCGGCTGAATCAACCTGGATCTGATGGGCAAGCCCGCGATCCATGACTTTCTGCTGGAACACGCCATGGGCTGTGGGGCTGCGGCAGATGTTGCCCATGCAGACAAAGAGAATGGAATAGGGTTTCATGGATTGAAGGTTGGGCCGGAATTCGCCATGGAAGACCCAAAGAACATGCGGCCTTGGGCTGCCAGAACCATTTTAGGTTTGCCACCGCCCATCCAGCCGACAAAGCCACCACTAGGCCAGACGGCCCATAGCCACAGCCACCCCATCCGTATACAGTCCATTGACGGAGACAACCATGCAATGCTGATGACCTGCATAGGAGGCCCGCTTCACKGGCTGCAAGTAGGAATTGCCGACGACGCCCTGGTGTATGACGTACAGGGCAGCAGGCCGCGTGCGCGTTATTTGCGGCAGGTGCCGTCGCAGTACTACGATCCCCGGGCCGGCCATGCCGACTCTGTGGCGTTTTTTGCGTTGAGTTCGTTGAGCGGGATGGAGGTGACCGATCTGATCATCGCCCACCTGGAAACTTTTCAGCCCGTGCCGGTTGCGTCAAAGCCGGCCTGACGGCTTCACGGACATCCCAAAAAGCAGGCAGAGAAGTTAGCCCGGCGCTAACCCGGCGTTAACCTGGCGCCATAGGCTGGGTGGCCTGCGCGCCTGGAACTGCCGGATGAGCAC
>NZ_JBFUCA010000851.1:0-1170 GCF_056405475.1 Polaromonas sp. P1_G4 | reverse complement strand
CCAGCGTGCTCGAGTACGACGGCGGATCCACTCCCACCCCGGCAGCCGTAGGCGAACTCACCAAAATCACCGACGCCTCCGGCCAGGCCGTCTACAGCTACGACAGCCTGGGCCGCAAGACAGGCAAAACCCAGACCATAGGCAGCAAGACCTTTACGGTGGGCTACAGCTGGGGTGACACGGGAAGCGCACTGGACAAGCTCACGGCGATTACCTATCCGAGCGGAACAAAGGTCAACTACAGCTACGACSCCCARGGSSWGGTCAAYGCYGTCACGGTCAATCCGCCGAATGCCAACGGCGTGGGCACCAGCGGAACAACCCTGCCGCTGATARCGGGCATCACCACCAATGCCGAGAACAAGCTCACCGGCTGGACGTGGGCCAGCAGCAAGACCCAGGCGATCAGTTATGACGCCAACGGCCAGATCAGTGCGTACAACCTGGGCGACCCGACCAGCACAGGCGTTCGCCGCACTATTACCCGAGACAGTGCAGGGCGCATCACCGGCTACACCCACACAAGCAACGGAGCGCCTGTTCCCAGCCTGGACCAGAGCTTTGGCTATGACAACCTGAACCGCTTGACCAGCGCGACCCTGGGCAGCAGTGCGATCCAGTACAGCTACGACGCTACCGGCAACCGTATGGCCAAGGTCATCAGTGGCACGAGCTACCCGAACACCATCGCCACGACCAGCAACCGGCTGAACCAGACGCAAGACACAACAGGTACGGCCACCGTGGTGCACGATGCGGCCGGCAACATCACGAGTGACGGGACCAACAGCTACACCTACAGCGACCGGGGAAGACTGGCGACGATGACGAATGCCGGCGGCACCGTGAGCTACAGCTACAGTGCCCTGGAGTCGAGGATGAGCAAGACGGGGCCGACGGCGCTGGTGCCTACCGGTGCGGCTTACTACGTTTATGACGAAGGGGGCAAGCTGCTAGGTGAGTACGATGCCAATGGCGCTCCTCAATATGAAACCATTTACATGGGCATGCCGGTCGGGGTGATCAAGCAGACGGGGATTGCTGCAACCAGCGACATTGCCATCAGCCTGTACAACGTCTCGACCGACCAGTTGGGTGCACCCAGAGTGATTACGCGGCAGAGTGATGAAGCGATTGCTTGGCGCTGGGATACGGCGGAGCCCTTTGGGG
>NZ_JBFUCA010000850.1:0-1171 GCF_056405475.1 Polaromonas sp. P1_G4 | reverse complement strand
ATTCAGGAGCAGCCCCCACGGCCGCTTGCCGAGACGGAGATTTATCGCCGCCACCGCAAGTTGCCCACCGGGTTGCTGGCAATCAAACGCATAAGCATTCCAAGGAGAACCCCATGAAATCGAAATTCCTCACTGTCTCATTGCTGGCCTCAGCCCTGTTCGCCGGGCTGGGATTTGCACCTGCCATGGCGCAGGGTACTAATACACCCGGCATTGACCAGGCGCAGCAAGCCATCAGCGCGCGTATTCAGCAGGGTCTGGCCTCCGGCCACATCACGCCGTCCGAAGCGCAGGTGCTGTACCGCCGCGACCAGGAAATCGCGGCTCGCGAGGCACGTTTTAAATCCAACGGCGTTGYCACACCACAAGAGCGCCAGCAGCTGCGCGCTGACCTGGACGGCCTCAGCGCCGAAGTGGAACGCATGATGAACAACCGCGATGTGGCGGGCAGGCCTGGCAATGCCGGCAATACCCCCGGCATCGACAACCGTGAATTCCAGATCAGCCAACGCATTGACGAAGGCGTGCGCACGGGTCACATCACGCAACGCGAAGCCGCCAGGCTGCACCAGCGTGAACGCCGCATTGAGCGCCACGAGGCCCAATTCAAGTCCGACGGCGTGGTGACCGCGCAGGAGCGCCGCCAGCTGCGCAACGAGCTGACATCGCTGCGCGACGACGTGGAACGCATGATGAACAACCGCCGCCGCGGTTAAGCGGTTAAGTAAAGCGCTGTTCGGGGGCGCCGCCACGCGGTGCCTGGACAGCTGCCATGCGCAAGCAAGGCGCGCCGGTGCCTATTGAGGCGCCGGCGCCTTTTTTTTGCCTGCTGCATCGCGCGTGTTGCGCCGGCGTGGGCGGCGGGCGCACGCTTCAGGCGTGTCATTGACCTGCATCAATACGCGAGCAGCGGGCGGCTTATAAAGTGGCTTTTTTTTCTGCGTCGCCGCACGCATTCAGCTATGCCCATAGAGCTTTACCGTGACGACAGGCATGCCTGCCTGATGTTCACCGACCTGATCGAGGAAGACGCGCATGCCGTCCAGTCCAACCAGTTCCTGATTGTCGACAACGGCACCGGCGCCGTGATCGACCCGGGCGGCAACCTGGCGTTCAACGAATTGTTCCTGGGCATGTCGCGCCACTTCAGCCCGCAAAAACTGTCTTACAT
>NZ_JBFUCA010000849.1:0-1175 GCF_056405475.1 Polaromonas sp. P1_G4 | reverse complement strand
CTGCTGTGATTACCGAAACCGTTTCCGTGGCTGATGCAGGCGTTTCGCATGCGAAACCGGCCCTGGAGTTTGTGTCCCTGAACATGATCGACTTTCAGCCGCAGGTGCGCACGGTATCCGGCCTGGCTGAGGACGATTTGCTGGAGCTGGCCGAATCGCTGAAAGCCCAGGGCATGCTGCAGCCGGTGTTGCTGCGGCCCTGGGGAGAGCGGTTTGTGCTGATTGCGGGGGAGCGTCGTTGCMGGGCGGCGCACCTGGCGGAGTTTAGCCATGTGCCTGCGCTGATTGGGGAGGYGGACGACCTGCGGGCGGCGACCCTGCAGCTGGTGGAAAACGTGCAGCGGGAGGATTTGTCGCTGCTGGAGCTGGCAGCGGGTTTGCGCAGCCTGGCGGATCAGGGCAAGACGCTGACGGAGATTTGCCAGCTGGTGAAGAAGTCCAAGTCCTGGGTGTCCAAGCACCTGGCAGCGTCGGTGCAAAACCTGGGCTGGAACACCCGGCAGTTCCTGGAGAGTGAAACGACGGAGGATCTGGAGCTGGTCCTGGTCATGAACCAGATCGAGAAAACCGGCAAGTGGTATCCGCGGGGCACCCAGCTGGTGGACCGGATCGAGGCCGGCAAGGCGGGTCGGGAGGAAGCGCGGGCGTTGCTGGCGACGCTCAAGGAGGAACTGGCTGCGGAGGTTGCGCAGAAGAAGGCGGACAAGAAGGCCGGGAAGCAAGGGAACCTGGCGCTAGACGGTGAAATCCAGGAGCCGGAGCCGCCGAAGTGGAATGCATGGGATGCCGAGCGGGACTTGAACGACCTGCTGGCCGAAGCCGGACACGCACCGATCGCTGAACTGATACAAGGTTTGACCAAGGCGCAGCAGGCGGAGATCGTGGGCCACTACAAACAAGAACACGCGGCCGGCAAGGCGCTTTCGAAAGCTACGGACACGCTCAAGCTGCGCGGCCTGCACAAGCTGATTGATGAGAACTTCGACGCGGACGACTGGAAGACGGCGGCGTTTATTCTGGGCAGCGCCAGCCTCAAGCTGACGCTGATCAACCTGGCCGATGAAGTGCATGCACTAATGCATGGGGAGGTTTGATCATTGAGACCCTCGAATCACGAAGAGGGTCGGACCTTCATGACCAGCCCGCTCGTCATTCTGGTTTGAGGCCTCCAATGC
>NZ_JBFUCA010000848.1:0-1178 GCF_056405475.1 Polaromonas sp. P1_G4 | reverse complement strand
ACCCATGGTAGGTTCTCTGCCAGATTCTCCACATGCAGGAGGGCAAAGAAGTCGCTGGCTTCTGACGGTTCACCTCCGGACCAGAAGTACCAACCGTTAGTACTTGTCGTGGGCTTGTGGCGAAGGCCGTGGATTGGTTCAGTTCCGATCGTCGACAACGCGATGCCTACTTTTGAACCGGCTACAGGTGGCAACGGCGATGCGCCCACCCATTCACAAAGCGGACTTCTCACGGAGCACTCGCATTGTGTTTCCTCGGGGTCTATCGTTTGAGACCACCGGCACGTAGCAAGCGCCGCGCAGCAGGAATCTGCTGCTGTGTGTCCGAGTGGGCCGACCAGCTAGGTTGCAATTGCTGCAACACTTAGCTTTTTCCTGAGTATCAAAAAAGTAATTGCGCCGATCGGAAGAGCAATCGCAACGGTCCATTGCCCGTACAAGGGGGCAAACGCTCCCGCACTAAATAGCTGTAAGGACAAGGGCGCGAAACTCCATTCGCCAGTTGTCCAGTTCACTGCAAACTTTCCAAACCCAAGCATAACGAACAGTACCCACGGCCACTTTCGGCCTTTGAGTTTAGACCTGCCGCAAACAACAAGCGCCCAGAGGGTAAGCAACGGAAAGACTATGGCCAACGCAAAAACAAGGTATTGAATTGGCGTTTTTTTTGTTAACGTGAACCGATTCTGTTGTTTAAGTGAAGCTGGCTGGGGAACGACGCTAAAGCCAACTATGGTGGCCTTACCACCATGATTCCTTACGGCGACGCTCGTCAAAATCCATTTGCCTGAAAAGCCATATTCAAACGTGAGATTGACGGTCGAAGAGTCATCCCTATTCATCCGGTGAGCGCCAACCAGCATAATTGTTGAGGGCTCTCCAGCAGGGATAAATGCCGCCATTTGAACAAGCGCGTCATGAAGTGCCGGCCCAGCTATGCTTGGATCAGCTGCCTTCTCAATATCCTCAAAGCGCTGCTGTCGCAGAAGATCAATGTAACTTTTAGCCAGCGTCTGATCGGCAGGCGAAGCAAATTTTTGAATCATGTCCGCTTGATTGCAGCCCACAAGTGCGAGCAGGAGCAAAGACATAAAGAATTGGCGAAGAGATGAAATAGTCATTGGAAGCTGGGGGCGAGTACTCTGTCGAGATACATGCTGGCTGATGCGACTTAATGT
>NZ_JBFUCA010000847.1:0-1185 GCF_056405475.1 Polaromonas sp. P1_G4 | reverse complement strand
ACAATAGGCGGGTATTACGAACGGCCGATCGCGCGCATGTGCGGACTCGGCCGGCAACTGCTGCTGGGTTCGGCCATGTTCGGTGTCAAGGCTACTTCCGAGCAAATTGCCATGATGGAGCGGATGCCGCTGATCGATTTTGCCTGGGTCAACGGCGAATCCGCGCTTTACTCCATGGGTTTTCACCTGGCGCGTGCAAAAATTCTCGATGAGAATGACGAGCGGCCGCACACCTGGGGCCGCGGAACAGACCCATTGCTGGCGGTACGCAAGGCCATTGCCGAAGCCATAGAGCGCGAAGGCTTCCGGCAACCGCGAGGCATCGTCGAAGGTAGCATCGCCGAGGTCGAGCATGCACTGGATCCCCGACAGTTCGTCTGCTACGCGGAGAAACAGTACGAGACTTCGAATTTCTTCTATCAACCATTCTCAGAAACACAATCCTATCCTTGGGCAGATGCGTTGAACCTGGAGACGGGCAAAAGGGTCCGGGTGCTGGCGGAACTCGTTTTTTCACGCAACAGCCTTGCTGCCCTCGGACACGACACCTCACGCCCGTATACCCAGGTGACATCCTCAGGTTGCGCCGCCAGCACCACTGTGGAAGACGCTACCGTTAGAGCACTACTGGAGGTGGTGGAGCGCGATGCGTTCATGCGGCATTGGCTTGCTCAAAAGCCAGGAACCCTGGTTCCCGCTGAACAATGGCCCGAGGACATTGCGCAGCGCATCGGCACCTTGCAAGCGGCCGGCTGCAGGGTGACGGTCCAGCATCTGCAAGTGCCATGGGCGCACGTGGCACTGGTTTCCGCGCAGCATGACGCCCAACACTTCACCACCATGGGAACCGCAGCCAGCGACAGCTTCGGGGATGCCGTCCACAGCGCGCTCGATGAGGTGGAGGCCCGGGTGTATGCCTGGATCCATGGCCACCTGCCTGGCATCAGCTCCCCAGACGAAGTCGAGACCACCGAGCATCACTTTGAACTTTATGGCCTCAAACGCTACTACCGGCGTGCCGACCGGGTGCTGTTTCCGGTCACCGCCTCCACCTCGACTCAGTGGCCCGAAAACTCATGCGAGACGTCACTTTCTACGCTGGTCAGGCGCTTTACGGCGCAAGGCCTGCGTCCCCTTGCGGTCGACATCACGCCCACGAAAAGCCATATCGACCAAGGTCGCACC
>NZ_JBFUCA010000846.1:0-1189 GCF_056405475.1 Polaromonas sp. P1_G4 | reverse complement strand
GGCTATGGGCGTCGCACCGCGCCTTGCATCCCATCCCGAGAAGGTGCTTGCGCGGCCTCGTTTAGACATTGAACAGGCTCATTGCTCAGTTCTTCAGGTTGAGCTTGGTCACGAGTTGTTTGAAGTTGTCGTTGTCGCGCACCATTTGCGCCTTGAAGGCGGGGCCGTCGGCATAGGCGTAGCCCAGGTTCAGCTTGTCCATCACTTCGCGCATGATGGGCTCTTCGGCCGCCTTCTTGCTGAAAGTCCGGATGGTTTCCACGACTTCAGGCGGTGTGCCTTTGGCCACGCCCAGGCCGCGCCAGGTGCCGATGGACAGGTCGATGTTGCGTTCCTTGAGGGTGGGCACGTTCTCAAAACCCTTGACGCGCTGGTCGGCCATCACACCCAAAATCTTCAGCTTGCCGGCCGCCACATGCACGGCAACCTCAGCCGGGCTCACACCTACCGCGTCCACATGACCACCCAGCAGGGCCAGCACGGCGGGGCCGGCGCCCTGGTAGGGGATGTGGTTGAACCTGGCGCCGGTTTTTTCTTCCAGCGAGGCGGCCGCCAGGTGCCAGATCGAGCCATTGCCGGCGTTGCCGACCTTCACGTCGCTGCCGGTCTTTTTGGCGGCGGCGAGGAACTCTTCAATCGTGTTGTAGGGCGAGTCCGCTTTCACGGTGATGGCAGCCGGGTCGGCATTCAGGCGGGCAATCGGGATGAAGTCGTCCTGCGTGATCTTGGTGATGCCCATGTGCGGCAGGATGGTTACCTCCACAAACAGCATGGCAATCTTGTAGCCGTCGGGCTTGGCGTTGACCACGTCGGCCAGGCCAATAGCGCCGCTGGCGCCGGGTTTGTTGTAGACCACCAGCGATTGCGTGGTGTATTTTTTGGCGGCTTCGGCATAGGCGCGCGCCAGCGAGTCCGTGCCGCCGCCAGGCTGGAAGGCCACCATCACTTCAATGGGCTTGTTCGGGTAGGCCTGCGCCCAGCTGTTGCCGCAGAGGCTGGTGAGCGCCAGGAGGGCTGTCGCCAGCAATTTGCGCGGTGTCAGAAACTTCATGCTTGTCTCGCTTTCGTTTTTAGTTGGAAGGGAAATCCGGGGTGAGGTGGGTGCTGAAAGAAATCGTGACGAGTCATTTCTTCTGCACCTCCTGGTTTTGGTCCGGCTCCAGCTCACGCTGAAACGCTTGTGCGACTG
>NZ_JBFUCA010000845.1:0-1190 GCF_056405475.1 Polaromonas sp. P1_G4 | reverse complement strand
GCTCAGCGCTCGATGAAAAAACAGATCAAACAAGCACGAAATCCACACGCTGTAGGTGTAGCTGTTGGTCCCGTCACTCTTGAAGGACGTTATATCCCCCTATGGTCAGGTGTATGCGCTGGCATTGCTATTACACCCACGCGCGGGTTAGCCACGATCAATAAGCTCTTCTGTTTTCCAGCCAATATCTTCCTCTGGAATTGCCAGCAATGTCATACAGATAAATGCCAGTCGGCGAAATATTTCTGGGGAAGAACCAACAAGCCCCTGCCGGCCGGAGCATATGCGGATGCGCTCAGGAACTATCGCATACTCTCCCACCGCAGCGCTCATACCCGCTAATATCGCAGCGTGATATTCATCGTCAATCCATGGCACAACCTTATCCACCGTGCCGGCCAAGGAATCGCTAACGTGGGTTATCGGTGGACGAGAGAAGATCGGAATCTCTATTCTGGTCTTATCCGCCGATTTACCTAATGACTGAATTCCCAGCAGCCCATACAGGAATCGACCGCCTGCAGGTACAAAAATCTCAACGGCAATTGTCGTACGCAAAGGGCGAACGCTGCCTTCGCATTGCACTACCTTCTTACATGAAAGCTCATCCGTCTGAAATGATGTAGGTAGTTCACTCAGCCAAACGCGTGCCTTACGCTCTTTAGTCAGGTTAAATGACTTCATTGAATTCCCCAGAAATTTCTCCACGCGTTATTGAACTCACCAGGCAGACTCTTTATCACTTCTGGATGATAGAGAGAAAAAGGTGAAATGCTGTACTTTTCAATCGCAGCCGCATGAGCCGCGTCATAAGCCAATCCCGCTCTGCGCGCTGTACCTTCTGYGATCTCGTGGAGGTAAAAATTTGCATCTGCACCTATCGCTCTCGCACCCGTTTGAAGGCTTTCCTTCAACCTATCGACCATTGCAACGTTAGCTGCGGTTGGTTCAAATCTTGCCAAGTTCGCCTCAACAAGTGACATGCCCTTTTTCGATACTCTGACCCCTTCTGCTACACACGCTTCAGCCACTTTCGTCCCGGCTTTTGCAACGCCGCCACCGATCAGAGGCGTATCACTATTGGCAATCTCATACGCTATAAATGCGACCCCAAGCACCCCAAGTACATGGTTTAGCCCACGTGGATCAACAAACATCAGAGGATCCCCGCCCACATAGGCACAGTTCTT
>NZ_JBFUCA010000844.1:0-1192 GCF_056405475.1 Polaromonas sp. P1_G4 | reverse complement strand
ACCACTCGCGCCGCCGCCGCTCTGATGAGCCTGCTGCGCGCCATGCCCTGGGACGCGTCGACGGATGCCGTGCTGGACTGGCTGAAAAACGCACCGGCGTTTGACGCCGCGCTGGTCACCGCCGCCGAGACTGAGTTGCGCAAGACCGGCGTGCGCGCCTGGCGCGACCTGCCGGACTTTGCGGAAGACGCCATCTTGCCGCCAGCCTTTGCGGCAACAGGCCCGTTGGCGCGCGAGGTGAACGCATTGCGCAGCCCTTTCAGCCGTGCCCGCCCGCTGGCGATGTGGCTGCGCGACCTGCGCACCCTTTTGCAGTCGGCGGGGCAGTGGGACGCACTGGCGCAGGACGAAGCCGGGCAGACGGTGCTGGACGTGCTGCGCCTGCACGAAGGCGCCGAGACCGAATTCGAAGCATCGCCGGTGATGCGGCTGCATGACTTCACGCAGTGGGCCAATCAGGCGCTGGAGGGCGGCAAGTTTTCCCCGGCGCATCCGCCCGCGGAGCAGGTGGTCATACTGCCGCTGCCGCAGCTGCTGGGCCGCCCCATGCAGGCCGTGGTGCTGCCCGGCTGCGATGAAATCCGCCTGCCGGTGTCACCAGAACCTCCCGGTCCCTGGACGCCCGGCCAACGCGAGCTRCTGGGCCTGCCGTCGCGGGAAGTGCTTGCCGCTGCCCAGCGCCAGGCCTGGCACTATGCCCTGCACATGCCGCATCTCGATGTGCTCTGGCGCACCAGTGAATCCGGCGAACACCTGATCCCCAGCGGCTTTGTGCAGGAGCTGCTGCTGGACCAGGACGAGGAAGCAGTACAGCGCATGGCCACCGACCCCCGCAGCCTGCGTGCCGTGGCAACCCAGCCGACGCCGTATCCCTTCCCGACCGGCGAGGCCTTGCCCGTCATCCGGCTTTCAGCCAGCGCCTATGAAGACCTGCGGCGTTGCCCCTACCGCTTTTTTGCGCTGCGTCAGCTTAGGCTGCAGGAGCCCGAAGAGCTCGAAAGCGAGTTGGGCAAGCGCGACTTCGGCAACTGGCTGCACAGCCTGCTGCGGCATTTCCATGAGGCACTCAAAGCGGCACCAACCCCCGATCTATCAGCGCGGGTAGCTATGCTAAACATAGCAGCGGAGCGCGCCACGCAAGAGCTGGCGCTCAGCGACAGCGAGTTTTTGCCTTTTGCCGCGGCCTGGCCCG
>NZ_JBFUCA010000843.1:0-1193 GCF_056405475.1 Polaromonas sp. P1_G4 | reverse complement strand
GCTCGAATGTTCCCGCTGCACGCGCGCGCTGTTCATCAATTTCAGTGACCAGCATCTGCTCAACGCTGTCCCGCATGCGCAGCACGGCGTGCGAGGCCTGATCAAGCCCTAGTACCGACAGCACGCCACGCATTTGTGAAAGCTGGCCGGGCACGGATTGAAGCGCGACTTTGTCCTGCGGGTTGCGGAAAAACACATCAAGTGATTTTTCAAGCTCACCCAGCGACACACGCAACTCACCGACTACGCTGCCCATGGTCTGCTTGTCGCTGACCCGGCGGTACAGCTCTTCCATCCAGCCTTCCAGAGGCTGTGGCTCGCCGCCTGCACGGACGCCTTCCAGCCGTTCAGCAAGATTGGCGGTTCTCACAGCCAGCTGGGGATCGTTGRGATCCAGGTCATCAAAAGCGGCTTCAAGGTAAAGCACCGAGGTGGCCACTTCCATGGCCAGTTCTATTCCAGGGGCCTGACCAGACCGGACCGTCGTATCCACGGCGCGAGTCAGCGCCTGCGCGAGTGGTTCGCTGGGCGGATGAAGCTTGAGCAGAGAATCCGTGACGAGGCTGAACTGGTCCGTCACGGACTTGAATTTATTGGCGTCCCCGGCGGAAAGCGACGACCAGGTTTCTTTCGCAGACGTGATGCGCTTGCGGGCCTGGGCGAGCAGAGCCGGATCAAAACGCCCGAATTGAACGAGCTCATAGTCCACCGGTTTGAATCGGTTGAGACCGTAGGCTGACCGGATTGCCGAAAGTGCAGGCGTGTCGCTGGCGCGAGGAGAAACAGCCTGTGAACAGAAGAAGAGCAAATCCTGCGCCAGCCGATCCGATACCCCCGTATCACCCTTGGCAAGCGAGGCATACTGCATCAGGATTCGCGATGCAGCTCGCCGTACATAGATGTCCGACCCGAGCAACTCATGCGCGACCGCTTCGAAATAGGCCGCCGCGATCTTCCAGAATATCCTGGGTTGGCGGTCCGCCTGTCTGGCCGCAAATCCGAGGCTGAGCTCCTTCATTTTTTTGGCTGCCTGCGGTGCCTTACCCTTCATGATTTGAAGCACCGATTGATCCATGACAGCGCGAGCACCATCATCGTAATTGCGGGGCTCCGCTGTCGTCGCCAGTTCCGGCTCCAGCCAGCGCCACTCAAGCGGCCACAAGTCAGCCGGATGAATGCGGTCGGCCCGCACC
>NZ_JBFUCA010000842.1:0-1200 GCF_056405475.1 Polaromonas sp. P1_G4 | reverse complement strand
GCGCGGAAAGGCCACTTCGCTGTATTCCTGCGTGTCGGCCATGCGGCCCACGCGATCATGCTGCTTGACCAGCAGGTACTTGCCCTTGATCTGCTCGCGCGTGGTGTCTTTTTGCGGCGGGTAGTAGTCCTTGATGACCTTGAACACGTAGGGGAACGAGGGCAAGTCGAACACCAGCATGACCATGCCCTTGATGCCGGGCGCAATGCGGAACTTGTCGGTGGAGTGCCGCAGGTGGTACAGAAAGTCGCGGTAGAAAAGCGTCTTGCCCTGCTTGGCCAGGCCCAGCGCGTTGTAGATTTCAGCGCGCGGCATGTGCGGCATCATGCTGCGCAAAAACTGCACGTAGGCTGACGGGATGCCCATGTCGACCATGAAGTAGGCGCGGGCAAAGCTGAACAGGATGAGCAAATCATCTTCACCAAACAGCGCGGCGTCGATGACCAGTTTACCGGCCTTGTTGTGCARCACCGGCAGTGCAAACGGCACTTCGTTGAAGCCGTTGATGATCTTGCCCACAACGTACGCGCCCTTGTTGCGGAAAAACAGGCTGGTGAGTACCTGGATCTGGAAGTTGGCGCGCAGCTTGACGTCGGTGAGCCGCCCGCTGATGGCTTCAAGCACATAACCCGCGTCGCGCTCGAGGTTGTCAAACGGCAGGCGCAGGTCGAAGTCGCGCACCAGCTGCAGCAGCACCTCGCGCATGTTGTCGCGGGTGGGGTAGTAGGCGCGGTAGGTCGGCTGCGACACCAGCTCGTCGTTCTCGATGTATTCGGTGCTGACGGYGGGCCGCACGAAGATGAAGTCGTTCTGGAAGTAGCTGCGGTGCAGGATCTTGGTGGTGACCGAATTGAAAAACGTTTCGGCCAGCTCGGGCTGGTGGTGATTGACCAGCAGGCCGATGTAATGGAGCTTGACCTGCTGCCAGACGTCCATGGGCTGGTCGCCGGCCTTGAACTCGCGCTCCAGGCGCATGGACGCTTCGCGCACGCGCAGGTCGTAGAACTCGATGCGTTCGCGCTGCGCGCGCTGCTGGCCGTGCCAGTCTGCCGTTTCAAAGCGGTGCTTGGCGCGCGCGGACTCGGTTCGGAACAGTTGGTAGTGGCGGTTAAAGCCGTCCATCATCGCCTTGGCGATGTCGTAGGCAATGCTCGAGTCCAGGCGCTGGGGGAACATGGCTTGCTGTGCGCCGTTCAGACC
>NZ_JBFUCA010000841.1:0-1207 GCF_056405475.1 Polaromonas sp. P1_G4 | reverse complement strand
CGTCATGAGTGCCGTGCGGCGAATGGCAGCAGGTTTGACGAGACGGCCGCGATAGCTGAGCTTGCCCAGCGGCAGATCGTAGGTCTGGAAGACTTTTTCGACCGTTTCGAGATAGAACTCGGCTGGTAAATCGTTCACGGCCAGGTACTCGTCGTAAAACACGCGGATGATATTGGCCTTTTCCACATCACCGTCCACGAGGTGCTGGTACATGTCMTGGAAGGATTTTTTGTGCCGGTCCAGGTTCATGCTCAGAAAAGCGCTGAGCTGCACAAAACCGGGATACACGCGGCGCATGTAGCCGGCGTGCGGAAGCGGCACATGGCTGATCAGGTTTTTCTCGAACCACTCAATCGGCTGGCTGGTGGCCAGTGTGTTGACGCCTGTCGGGTTCACGCGGCAGTCCACCGGGCCGGCCATCAGGGTCAGGCTGCGTGGCTGGGCCGGGTCGTCGTCTTCAGCCATGATGGCGGTAGCCGCCAGTGCCGCCACGCAGGGCTGGCACACCGCCACCACATGGGTGCCGGGGCCAATAGCCTGGGTGAAGCGGATCATGTGGTCGATGTAGTCGTCCAGCGCAAACGGGCCGTGCCTTAGGGACACATCGCGCGCGTTGTGCCAGTCGGTGATGTACACGTCGTGGTCTTGCAGCAGGGTGCGCACGGTTTCGCGCAGCAGCGTGGCAAAGTGACCCGACAGCGGCGCTACCAGCAGCACCGGCGGCTGGAAGGGCAGGCCTGCGGGTGTTTCCTTGCGAAAGCGCAGCAGGGTGCCAAAGGGCATGGACAGAACGGTTTCTTCCGTCACGGCAAGTTCGCGCTCGCCCACCTTCACCGAGCTGATGCCGTAGGCCGGCCGGGTATGCGTCAGCCGCAGGCGTGAAAACACCTCCATGGACGCCGAAATCTTGCGGAGCAGGCTGCCTTCGGTTTTACCCAGCCAGAATGCCGCGCTACCGCCTTGGGCGAACAGGCGAAACGGCGACAGCAGGTCGGACTGGGTTTGGTAGGCCTGGTAAAGCATGGTTGTCCTGACATGAATCGGAATTCGTTGTCTCTTTGTCTCTGCCAGTCCATGCAGGCAAGTTACGGGCCAGTCGGAGCCGAAAAATGCAGGCTGGCATAAGCCTTGCGGGAGTTCATGCACCCATCCTGCTAGCCAGCAGGGCCTTTCCGGTTCAAGGAGCATGTGCATGGCCAAAGCCATC
>NZ_JBFUCA010000840.1:0-1209 GCF_056405475.1 Polaromonas sp. P1_G4 | reverse complement strand
CAGCAGGCCCTGTGCTTTTTGCGCATGGCTTCCGACGAGGAGGAGCAAAAGCTCATGAGCGGCCTGGGCATAGGCCGGTTCGGCGGCGAGCTGGTGGTCGTTGTGGATCTGCTTGTGGCCAAGTCGCCCCAAACTGAGAGTGCGTGGGGCTCTCTCGCCTGAGAGCCTCAAAATCCTCCGGCTCTTATTTCGCGGCTGTGGCTTCGGCCGAGGGGTGCCTGAGCAGAAGCCGATCCAGGGCGCTGAGAACGTCGAACGACTCGGCAAAGTCGCCAAACAGAACGGCATTGTCAGGCGCAGCCGCTTTGCCCTGCCAGGCCGCGCGGAATTGGTCGAATATTTCGCCAAAGGTTTTTTTCCCATCTATCAACGCGAGAATTTTTGCGCCGTACTTGCCGGGATTCACCATCACCGAGGCGCCTGAGTGCTGATGCCTGAGCATGAAGGGCTGGCCCTTGTTGCTGCCAAACACCTGCGCGGCAAGTTCGCCGGTCAAGGGCTCATGGTAGAAGAAAGGCACGTACTCCGGATCGCCGTAGGGGGCCTTGCAACGGTCGTTGCGAGTGACGTATAGGGAATGGGTAATAAGGGTGCCGGCCATCAGCTCGGCCATTTCATATTGCTTCCTGCGCGGCAGCCTGCGCAATGCCGCGGCCATGGCCGGCGGCTTGCTTCCCAGCACCATGTGCGGTAAATAAGGCGAAAGGCCGCGCTGTACATCGGTGAACTCCAGGTGCATGCCGTGTCCGCTCTTTGCGCCATCCGCTTCGTCGCCCAGCCAGTCAAACAGCTCGCCCACGCTGTATGAGCGGTCCTGCGAATGCMGCAGCAGGTCGTAGATGCCTGCGTCGCCCATCTTGTGGTCGTGGTGCAGGTCTTCGCTGCGCTTGAACCAGTTGGTGGCGGGCAGGCTGGCCAGCAAGTCGCGCGTGTTGGCGATTTTCCGCTGCGCATCCGCCTCGTCGCCGTTGACCAGGCGCATGAGCTCCTGCATCTGGTACACCCCGGTGCGGCCCGTGGTGGCATACACCATGAGTCCGATGGCGCCATCGTCTTTGAGTACACTGCGCAACGCCTTGAATCCCAGATCGGGATCGGCCAGATGGTGAAGTACGCCGCTGCAATTGATGTAGTCGAAGGCGCCGAGCTCTGCTGCCAGGGCGGGCAGGTTCAGCAATGAATCATGAACCCAGGCGATGTTTGCCAGCC
>NZ_JBFUCA010000839.1:0-1209 GCF_056405475.1 Polaromonas sp. P1_G4 | reverse complement strand
AGTGAGAGTCTTTAAGTACTTGCTGGTGTTTTTTGCTGCTCAGCCACTAATAGTCATACCAATTGCATACAAGTTCTTTCGACATGCCCTCTAACAATTTGTGATGTTAAGCAAACCCTCCCCTAATTGGGCGTCCGCCCGCTTCGTGGGCTCCTGGCGCAAGTAGCCGGTTACCTCTACGCTACCCGTCATGAAGGTCATAATCACGCGGAAYCCCGGCTGGTATGGCAAGTTTGTACCGATGGATATCCTTTGCAACGGCCGGCGCCTCGCGTACATTCGAGAGAAGGAAACCGTGCACGTTCAACTTGAGCAAGCTGATATACCAGCGAAGTTGGAACTGCGGATGCAGCAAATGGTTGGCAGCCCAACGATCGAGATATCTCGTGTGTCTTCCGATTTACACCTTGAATGCGGCGCGAACAACTGGACTCTATTGGACTTTTTTGATCTCTCCCTCCTGTCAGGCCTCAAGAACGAGGTCTTCTACTTCAGGAAGGTGGTGCCCGAGTGAACGCGTGCCACCGTCAATGAGACTTACCTTGCGGCGAATCGTCATTTCTCAGGCGTCACGTCGGGACATTCACACGATGACAGCCAACCCTTCCTTCAAGCGGACGTGCCTATGGCACGCCGCCAAAGTCAAAACGTTAGGCCTCACAATGCACTCTGGTCAAATTTATCCTTCTCTTGCTAGCGTGCTTGAAGAGTGGGGGGGCGCGACCGCTGCATGTGTTGGCTGCGCGTATCGGAGCACCGGCAGAGATCAGCGACCTTGAAGTTGATGGAGAGCTTGTTCGAATCGAGACTTCCGTGACTTGGGCTGAGGCTAAGCACAAGGCCGTCATGATTGAAGCCGTGGCGTACGGTCCGGCCACTTGGCTCACAGAACGTGTCGCTGAAAGGCTGCGCGTTGGGTGGAAGCCGGATGCGGGAGGTGGTGATGCTTAACCCGTCAGCCAACACGGCCCCGCCTGCAGAAGGTGGCTTCGCGTCGAAAGGCGTGGTCCGGTCATTTTTACGTTATGTCTCACAATGACGGTTTGGAAGAGTTGTCGGCCACCTTGCGCTCGGCGGGTGTCGAGCACGCCCTGTACCACGACTGCATCTGGATCACCCTGCCGCAAATCCAAGGCCACGTTGAAATCAAGTCTTGGGGCCAGCAGGGTCGAACGGCCCAGCTTGCCATGAATCGCCAGTGGTTCTCAT
>NZ_JBFUCA010000838.1:0-1216 GCF_056405475.1 Polaromonas sp. P1_G4 | reverse complement strand
GTAGGCAGCCGACCACTGCGCTGCCACGGGAAACCGCTCAACGCTGAATGCGATGCCTCGCAGCAAAGCATGATGGCCGGCCAGCAGGAAGAACAGCAGCACGGCAAATGTGTTGAAGGCGGAGGTCAGGATCGGCACCTGCCGCCGAGTGACGGGATCGAACACTTGCGAGATGCCGAACCCGATCTGGATGTCAAGAATCCGCCCGGCGACATCAAAGGCCGCAAACGCCAGCAGCACACCGAGCCCGAGCGTCGCGCCCAGCGCGAGCTCCGCCAGTGCGGACGTAAACAGCGTCGCATGATTGGCGATATGGCCGCTTCCGACCGGTGTAAACCCCAGCGCAATGATGAACGACAGCGACAGCAGCATCAACACCCGCACCGTCGTCGGTATGGGCATGGCATAGAAAACTGGCGTCAGGATAAAAACACCGGCAACCCGTATCGAAAGCAGGATCACCGCCTCCAAAGGTGGCAATGCCCATTTCTGGGAAACCCAAGACCATCCGGCTCCAAGTTCAGCAATCACGCGTGGCGACCTGGGCTAAAACATGGCAGGAATACCTGCCCACAGCTGAGTAAAGTAAGCACTGAGCTTGCGCAACATCCAGGGGCCAAACACGACAAGCGCAATGCCAGCCGTCATCAGCTTGGGTACAAAGGTCAGGGACATCTCCTGCACCTGCGTAACCACTTGAACAATGCTGATCAGCAAACCTGTGAGCATGGTCAAGCCAAGAACGGGCAGGCACACCAGGAATCCCATCCAGAATAGGTCCGACATCATTTTCAAAGCCAGGTCAGCGTGCATTCTGCTGTGTGCTCCCGCATCCATAGTTTGTTGTCGCCACACATGCAAAGGGATGCAAGTCCGCGCGGTCATCCTGACGCATTCGATAAGCTTTGTTGTTTGTCATGTCCCAAGGCGCCTGTAGCGGGGCCTCCCCCTGTTATTTGTTCCGAACTGTATCGCAATCTACAGAATTTGCGGCAGCAGTTACCTTATTTTCCATATCGATTTAGGTACTAATTACTTAGACATTTCCAAAGCACTGGAAATAGATATTGCTTTTGAACCTTGTGCGGTGCTACTTCGCTGACTAGGAATTTTTCACAACCCCTTCCCCTTTTCCCCTCCTTTTGGGGAGCCTGCTGAGGTCAACAAATGAGACTTGGCGGGTTGGGGCAATGAATGAGCTGATTGTTTGTTACAC
>NZ_JBFUCA010000837.1:0-1218 GCF_056405475.1 Polaromonas sp. P1_G4 | reverse complement strand
CGGTACAGCAACTCGCCCTTGTCGCCGTCGATGTAGGTGATGGCGGACTGGCAGGACGCGGTCGACAGGAAACCGGGGTCATAGGTGAACATGCCGGTCTGGGCATACAGCTTGCGGATATCAACGACGTCCGGACCAACGCTGCCCTGGTAGACCGGCAACTCGATGCTGGGGCTGCCGTTGCTGAAGGACAGGGTGGCTTTGTTGTCAGCTAGCTTCATTTCGTGCTTCTTTCTTTCGTATCAGTGTCAATGGAGGACGGACGCGTAATCGGGGGCCGGCGCTGCGGGCTGCAGCAACTTTAAAACTTCATGGGCTTCAGAAGTAGAGGCACTTGCCTTGGCCGCTTCATCGGGCAGCTGGCCGGCAACTTTTCGTTTTAACAGCAGGTCCAGCAAATCGTTGTCGGACAAATCCATTAAATCATTTAACCCTTTAGCCTGCCTGACGGTTAGCGTCGCTTCGTGCGCCAAAAAGAAGCGCTCAATCAGCAAATCGTTTTCCAGCAGGCCGCGCCGGCAACGCCACTTGAGCTTGCTCAGGGCACGCTCGTCGAGCAGGGCGTCGGCGGTTTCCATATCGTTCAGGCCGTAGAGGTTTCGCCGCCGGGCCGCCCCAAGGCGAAACACGCCCCCTCGGGAGGCAGCGTAGTACGCGAAGCGACAAGCGTGGGGGCCATATTGGTCACACTGTCCGCAAAACCATCATTTCCTTGATCTTGCCAATCGCCTTGGTCGGGTTCAGGCCCTTGGGGCAGACGTCGACGCAATTCATGATGGTGTGGCAGCGGAACAGGCGGTACGGGTCTTCCAGATTGTCCAGGCGCTCGGCGGTGGCTTCGTCTCTGGAGTCGGCGATGAAGCGGTAGGCCTGCAGCAGGCCGGCCGGGCCGACAAACTTGTCGGGGTTCCACCAGAAGCTGGGACAGGAGGTGGAGCAGCTGGCRCACAAAATGCACTCGTAGAGGCCGTTGAGCTCATCACGCTCTTCGGGACTCTGCAGGCGCTCTTTTTCGGGCGGCACGTTGTCGTTGATCAGGTAGGGCTTGATCGAGTTGTACTGCTTGAAGAACTGCGTCATGTCGACGATCAGGTCGCGCACCACAGGCAGGCCGGGCAAGGGCTTGAGGATGATGACCTCAGGCAGCGTGCGCATGTTGGTCAGGCACGCCAGGCCGTTCTTGCCGTTGATGTTCATGGCGTCGGAGCCACACACACC
>NZ_JBFUCA010000836.1:0-1221 GCF_056405475.1 Polaromonas sp. P1_G4 | reverse complement strand
CCTGTGTAAGCTGCAGCACCTTCTACGTCTGCCGCCGCACCCGCCAAGGCACAACGCGTCAAGGCCTCCGACAAACGCATCATCAATGGCCAGACCGACGTCAACCAGCTGGTGCCGTTCAAATACAAGTGGGCCTGGGAAAAATATCTCGCCACCTGCGCCAACCACTGGATGCCGCAGGAAGTAAATATGACGCGCGACATCGCGCTCTGGAAAGACCCGAACGGCCTGACCGAAGACGAACGCCGTCTGGTCAAGCGCAACCTGGGTTTCTTCGTGACCGCCGACTCGCTGGCTGCCAACAACATCGTGCTGGGCACTTACCGCCATATCACGGCACCCGAATGCCGCCAGTTCCTGCTGCGCCAGGCTTTTGAAGAGGCCATCCACACCCATGCCTACCAGTACATCACTGAATCGCTGGGCCTGGACGAAGCCGAAATCTTCAACGCCTATAACGAAGTGCAATCGATCAAGGACAAGGACCAGTTCCTGATTCCTTTCATTGAAGTGATTTCCGACCCTCACTTCAAGACCGGCACTACCGAAGCTGACCAGACCCTGCTCAAGTCGCTGATCGTGTTTGCCTGCCTGATGGAAGGCCTGTTCTTCTACGTGGGCTTCACGCAGATTCTTGCCCTGGGTCGCCAGAACAAGATGACCGGCGCCGCCGAGCAGTACCAGTACATCCTGCGCGACGAGTCCATGCACTGCAACTTCGGCATCGACCTGATCAACCAGCTCAAGCTGGAAAACCCCCATCTCTGGACCGCAGAGTTCAAGGCCGAGATCAAGGCATTGTTCATGAAAGCCGTCGAACTGGAGTACCGCTACGCCGAAGACACCATGCCGCGCGGCGTGCTCGGCCTCAATGCGTCCATGTTCAAAGGCTACCTCCGCTACATTGCCAATCGCCGTGCCACGCAGATCGGACTTGAAACTCTCTTCCCCAACGAGGAGAATCCGTTCCCATGGATGAGCGAAATGATCGACCTGAAAAAAGAGCGTAACTTCTTTGAAACCCGTGTGATCGAGTACCAGTCCGGTGGTGCCCTTTCCTGGGATTGATTGACCAGAAAAATACGCGAGACAAGCGAACAATGATTTCAAGAATTGCAATGACCAGTGACAGCACCGAAGAGTGCGCGTTGGGCTTTGCTCCTGTGTTCGCGGCGCTGGGACCGGTTTATCCGGGGCCCAACGCCGTGAATCGCTTTACGT
>NZ_JBFUCA010000835.1:0-1227 GCF_056405475.1 Polaromonas sp. P1_G4 | reverse complement strand
CTGTGATGTCAGGTTACCGGCCATGAAGTTCACGTTGTCGGTCAGATCCTTCCAGGTACCGGCCACACCTTGCACRTCGGCCTGCCCGCCCAGCTTGCCTTCGGTACCCACCTCGCGCGCCACCCGCGTCACTTCAGAGGCAAATGACCGCAGCTGATCCACCATGGTGTTGATGGTGTTCTTTAACTCGAGGATYTCGCCCTTCACGTCCACCGTGATCTTCTTGGAMARGTCACCGGCYGCCACGGCCGTYGTCACCTCGGCAATGTTGCGCACCTGCGCCGTCAGGTTGGAGCCCATGGAGTTGACCGAATCGGTCAAATCTTTCCACGTACCGGCYACRCCYTGCACATCGGCCTGCCCGCCCAGCTTGYCTTCGGTACCCACCTCGCGCGCCACACGCGTCACCTCGGCCGAGAAGGTTCCGAGCTGCTCCACCATCTTGTTGATGATCATGGCCGTACGCAGGAACTCGCCTTCCAGCGCCTTGCCTTCTGCTTCGAGGGCCATGCTCTTGGAGAGATCGCCCTGGGCGACGGCACCAATCACACGCGCCACTTCGCTGGTCGGATGAACCAGATCCGCTATCAGGGAATTGATGGACTCGGCAGAGTCGCGCCAGAAGCCGGAGGCATCGGGCACGAATGCGCGCTCTTTCAAGCGGCCCTCCTTTCCGACCACCCGGCTCAATCGCTCCAGTTCTCGCGCCATCCGGACGTTCTCGGAAACGACATCGTTAAATGCATCTGCAACCTTGCCCGGTACACCCGTCCAGTCCTGCGGCAACGACGCATGCACATCGCCCTTCTTAAGGTCGGTCAACGCTGCGAGAATAATTTTTGTCTGGTCCGCTGCCGTATCGGCGTCATCAAGCACGGTGTTAATCGCGACAGCGTTTTCCAGCCAGAAGCCGGATAGTTTTTCTTCCGGCAGACGGCGACTCACTCGCGCAGCAGAGCGGGATTTGGTAGCAAGTCCCTTGCAGCGGCTGGTGGTCGCCGCCGTCATAGCCGACAGCTGATTGAATTCAGCGGCGATCTTTCCGTAGACGCCCTCCCATTCCGTCGGGAGTGTGACTGCGAGTTCGCCCCGCCGTAGCGCGCTGAGGGATTTGAGAATGAACTTGAGTTCGGTGTCGCGCTCCACCACGGCCAGCTTGGCTAGTGCCTCCATATCATTCATCCTGTATTGAAGGTAACGTTTTGTAGAAACGGCTGACGAGATTAC
>NZ_JBFUCA010000834.1:0-1228 GCF_056405475.1 Polaromonas sp. P1_G4 | reverse complement strand
CATCAACGACCGCCATCTGCCCGACAAGGCCATTGACGTGATCGATGAAGCCGGCGCTGCCCAGCGTATCCTGCCCGCGTCCAAACGCAAGAAGATCATCACCAAGGCTGAGGTCGAAGAGATCGTCGCCAAGATCGCCCGCATCCCGCCCGCCAATGTCTCCAACGACGACCGCGGCAAGCTGCAGACGCTCGAGCGCGACCTGAAGAGCGTGGTCTTCGGCCAGGACAAGGCCCTTGAAGTGCTGGCCTCGGCCGTCAAGATGGCGCGCTCCGGCCTGGGCAAGGACGACAAGCCGATCGGCTCCTTCYTGTTCTCCGGCCCCACGGGCGTCGGCAAGACGGAAGCTGCCAAGCAACTGGCTTACATCATGGGCATCGAGTTGATCCGCTTCGACATGTCCGAGTACATGGAACGCCACGCCGTGAGCCGCCTGATTGGCGCACCTCCGGGTTACGTCGGTTTTGACCAGGGTGGCCTGCTGACCGAGGCCATCACGAAGAAGCCGCACGCCGTGCTGCTGCTTGACGAGATCGAAAAGGCGCACCCGGACATCTTCAACGTGTTGCTGCAGGTCATGGACCACGGCACGCTGACGGACAACAACGGGCGCAAGGCCGATTTCCGCAACGTCATCATCGTCATGACCACCAACGCCGGTGCCGAGACGATGAACAAGGCGACCATCGGCTTTACCAACCCGCGCGAGTCCGGCGACGAGATGGCCGACATCAAGCGCCTGTTCACGCCCGAGTTCCGCAACCGCCTGGACGCGACTGTCAGCTTCAAGGCACTGGACGAAACCGTCATCCTGCGCGTGGTCGACAAATTCCTGCTGCAGCTTGAAACGCAACTTGCCGAGAAGAAGGTGGAAGTCACCTTCACCGACACGTTGCGCAAGTACCTCGGCAAGAAGGGCTTTGATCCGCTGATGGGTGCCCGCCCGATGCAGCGCCTGATCCAGGACACGATCCGCCGTGCGCTGGCCGACGAGCTGCTGTTTGGCCGGCTGACCGACGGTGGCCGCCTGACGGTGGACATRAAGGTCACGACGGACGAGAAGGGCGTTGAGACCGGGGAAGTCCAGCTCGACATCCAGCCGCTGCCCAAGAAGGAAGGCAAAGCCAAGCCGGAAGCCGAAGCGGCAGAGACCAACTGACCATTTCGCGGATCCACCAATCCAGCGGAGCGGATAGTTCCGCGCACCCAAAAAAGGCCGGTAGCATCA
>NZ_JBFUCA010000833.1:0-1230 GCF_056405475.1 Polaromonas sp. P1_G4 | reverse complement strand
CAGTACCTCAACGCGCATGGCACGTCCACGCCGCTGGGCGACCTGAACGAGACAAACGCCGTCAAGGCGGCGTTCGGCAGTCACGCTAAAAACATGGTGGTCAGCTCGACCAAATCCATGACGGGTCACCTTTTGGGCGGCGCCGGCGGCATTGAGTCGGTGTTTACGGTGCTTTCGCTGTATCACCAGAAAATACCGCCGACCATCAATATCTTCAACCAGGATCCCGAGTGCGACCTGGACTACTGTGCCAATACCGCGCGTGACGCAAAAATCGAGGTTGCCGTCAAAAACAATTTCGGGTTCGGCGGCACCAACGGTACGCTGGTCTTCAAGCGCGCCTGATTTCCCGGCTCACGCACATCCAACAGCCTGCCTTGAGCCTGCACAACGCCCCGCCGGTTGTTTATCCGCTGGGGCGTTCGCGTTTTCTGGGTACTCTTTTGTTGGGTTTATGGCTGTCCGGGCTGCTTTTAGCGATGCTCTGGTATTTCAACGGAAACCGTCAGCTGGATTGGCGCATCGGCCTGGCACTTACTGCCGCTTTGGGCGCTGGTGTGGCAGCACATATTGGTTGGCGAAACTCTCCGGCGGGCCACTTGGCATGGGATGGCGAAGTGTGGCGCTGGGAGAGCCCGGGTTATCAGGCGGGCGTCGCCGAATATGAGCTTTCAGTCCTTGCCGATTTTCAACACTACTTACTGCTTCGGCTTGAAAATTCTGCTCACGCACGGCTGTGGCTCTGGGTGGAGCGCGGCGTCATGCCGGAGCGATGGCTGGACCTGCGCCGGGCGGTCTACTCGCCGCACAAGTCATCTTCCACCTTATCGCCGCACGATTTTCTGCCTGCAGAACCCGTGCCGGCTGTGGCAGTATCGGGGTCTATGCGCCCAGTTGAAGTCACGTCACAAAACCCATGAGCGCTGACCTGCCTCCGCCTCAACTGGAAAAAGCAACCGACAGCGATGCCATGCTGGTGGAGCGCACCGTTGCAGGCGACCAGAAGGCATATGAGCTGCTGGTCATCAAATACCAGCGGCGCATCCAGCGTCTGATAGGCCGTATGGTGCGCGATGTGGACCTGGTGGAAGATATCGCCCAGGAAACGTTCATCCGCGCCTACAGGGCCCTGGCGCAGTTCAGGGGCGAGGCCCAGTTCTACACATGGCTTTACCGGATTGCGGTGAATACCGCCAAAAAGGCCCTGATGGACCTTAAACGGGATCCAAC
>NZ_JBFUCA010000832.1:0-1236 GCF_056405475.1 Polaromonas sp. P1_G4 | reverse complement strand
GCGGTGCAGGCCGTCATCACTTCGGCCAGGCGGTCTCGGTGGTGGTCGTGCAGCTGGCCTATGCGTGTATGCAGCCCGTGAAAGGGTTTGCCGTGGGAGGGCAGCACCAACGTGTCTTCAGGCAGCGGCAGGAATTTGTCGATGGACTCAAGAAACAGCGTGAGCGCGTTCGATTCCGGCTCCATGTCGTAAACGCTGACATTGGTTGAAATGCGCGGCAACACCATGTCGCCGCTGATGAGGGTGTCCAGCGCTTCGCAGTGCAGCGCGATGTGTTCGGGTGCATGGCCGTAGCCGCTGATGCAGCGCCAGTCGCGCCCGCCGATTCGCACCRTCATGCCGTCCATGATGCGGACGTAGCTGGCCGGCACGGCCGGCACCATGCCGGGGTAGTAGCTGGCCCGGCCGCGGATTTTCTCGACGGATTCCGGATCCACCAGTCCGTGCGCGGCAAAAAAGCGCGCGGCGCTTTCCCCGCCGAAACCCGTGGTGCTTTGTGAGCCGATGCGGGCCGAAAGATAGTCGGTGGCGCTGATCCACAACATGCACACCCGTTTGGGCGTGGTCCAGCGTTCGCAGAGCCAGTGCGCCAGCCCGATATGGTCGGGGTGCATGTGCGTCACGATGACACGCAGCACCGGCATGCCTTCCAGCTGGGTGGCAAAAATCGCCTCCCACTGCGCTTTGGACTCTTCCCGGCTGATGCAGCAGTCCACGATGGTCCAGCCCTGTATCTTCGCGCCCGCCCGGTCCGGGTCGTCCATCTCGTCGCGCAGCAGCCACAGGTTGATGTGGTTCAGCGCGAAGGGCAGGGCCATGCGTATCCACTTGACGTCCGGCGCCACCTCCATGGCCATGCCCGACTCGGGCAGGGTGTCTCCAAAGGGGTAATCCAGTTGCTGCTCAAGGAGGTTCATGTCATCATTCGCGGTATATTTGACGTTTACGTAAACGTCATACACAACCATTGTAGGGACCGCGCCTGTTTCGCGCTGTCGCCCGCGTTTGCAAAGACCACATCATGGCCACTACCTACACCATCAGCGACCTGGCAAAAGAGTTTGACCTGACGACGCGCGCCATGCGTTTTTACGAAGACATGGGCTTGCTGCAGCCCCAGCGCGAAGGGGCGGGCGGACGCAACCGCGTGTACACCGCGCGTGACCGTACCCGGCTCAAGCTTACCCTGCGCGCCAAGCGTTTGGGCCTGTCGCTGACCGAGGCCAAGGACATCAT
>NZ_JBFUCA010000831.1:0-1242 GCF_056405475.1 Polaromonas sp. P1_G4 | reverse complement strand
GTGCGGGCCCGGAAATTGCGTTATGTTCGGCCCCGTTGAGTAAAAAAATTGTTCTCAACCTTTAACGGTAATTTCCTAATCGGAGTGTTTTTATGCAAATGAAATTAAAACTGACAGTAGTGGCTGCTCTCGCTGCAGTAGCGGGTTTTGCCTCTGCCCAAGACGCAGTGATCAAGATCGGTCACGTGGCGCCGCTGTCCGGCTCGCAAGCCCATTACGGCAAAGACAATGAAAACGGCGTGCGCATGGCCATCGAAGACCTGAACGCACAAAACGTGGTCATCGGCGGCAAAAAGGTCAAGTTTGAAATTGTTGCTGAAGATGACGCCGCTGATCCAAAACAGGGCACCGCCGCTGCACAAAAGCTGTGCGACTCCAAAGTCGCCGGCGTGGTCGGCCACCTGAATTCCGGAACCACCATTCCTGCCTCCAAGGTCTACAACGATTGCGGCATCCCCCACGTTACGGGCGCTGCAACCAACCCCAACCTGACCAAGCCAGGCTACAAAACCACCTACCGCATCATTGCCAATGACAACGCCCTGGGCGCTGGCCTGGCTTTTTATGCCGCCGACACGCTGAAGCTGAAGAAAGTCGCCATCATTGACGACCGTACGGCTTACGGCCAGGGCGTTGCTGAAGTGTTCAAGAAAACGGCCCTGGCAAAAGGCATGACCGTGGTTGACGAGCAGTTCACCACCGACAAAGCCACCGACTTCATGGCCATCCTGACCGCCATCAAGGCCAAAGCACCTGACGCGATCTTCTTCGGCGGCATGGACCCACAAGGCGGCCCAATGCTGCGCCAGATGGAACAACTCGGCATGGGCAACGTCAAGTACTTCGGCGGCGACGGCATCTGCACCGCAGAACTTGCCAAGCTGACCGCAGGCGCCAAGACCATCGGCAACGTGGTTTGCGCTGAAGGCGGCGCATCGCTGGCCAAAATGCCAGGCGGCGAAGCCTGGATGAAGCGCTACGAAGCCAAGTATCCAAAGCAGTTCCAGGTTTACAGCCCGTACACCTACGACGCTACCTTCGTTCTGGTTGACGCCATGAAGCGTGCCGGTTCCTGGGATCCAAAGGTTTACACCCCTGAGCTGATTAAAACCAACTTCAAGGGCGTGACCACCACGATCGCTTTTGAACCCAATGGCGAACTGAAGAACCCCGCCATCACCCTGTACGTCTACAAAGACGGCAAGAAGTCTGCCCTGAACTAATCGTTCACCGCAAACAAAA
>NZ_JBFUCA010000830.1:0-1244 GCF_056405475.1 Polaromonas sp. P1_G4 | reverse complement strand
GCCCGTACCTTTTCTGAAAACTCTGGCGCAGGCGCTGACCCAGATCACCGACTTCCTGCTGGCCAACCCGACCCGCATGGACGGCGAACTGCAGGATTTTTATTTCGAGGCACTGCACTTTTCGCGCATGGCTGAAGACTTTGGCGAACACTCGCTGTTTGACGTGACGCTGCAGCAGGAAGCCGGCCGCGACGCGCTGGGCCAGGTACTCGGCCAGCAGCTCGCGGTGCTCAACATCCGCAATGTGGTGCCTGCGCCCTTCCTGGCGCCGCGTTTTGCCGCCGCGCAGTCGACGGCACTCTTCTCTGCCACGCTAAGCCCGCAAAACTACTACGCCGACACGCTCGGCCTGCCGGCCGGCACGGTCTGGACAGAGGTGGAATCGCCCTTCCTGGCTGAGCAGCTGCAGGTCTCGGTGGTGAGCGACGTCTCCACGCGCTTTCAACACCGTGACGATTCGCTTTCGCCCATCGTCGACCTGATGGCCCGGCAGTATGAAAGCCGGCCCGGTAATTACCTGGCGTTCCTGAGCAGCTACGACTACCTGCAAAAACTGGTCACGCTGTTCCGGCGGCGCTACCCGCATATTCCCGTGTGGGAACAGACGCGCGGCATGGAAGAAGCCGCGCGCGACGCCTTCCTGGCGCGCTTCACGCAGGCCTCGCAAGGCATCGGCTTTGCGGTGCTGGGCGGCTCGTTCGCCGAAGGCATAGACCTGCCGGGCGACCGGCTGATAGGCGCGTTCATCGCCACACTCGGTTTGCCGCAGGTCAATGCTGTGAACGAGCAAATCCGCGAGCGCATGGGTGTCAACTTCGGCGCGGCCCAGAGCTACGACTACACCTACCTTTATCCCGGTCTGCAGAAAGTCGTGCAGGCGGCCGGACGGGTCATACGCACCACCTCGGATCGCGGCGTGGTCTATCTCATGGACGACCGCTTCACACGGCCCGAAGTACAAAGCCTGCTGCCGGGATGGTGGAAGGTGGCGCGGCTGCGCGCCAGGCGGCGGGAACCGGCCGCGGCGTTGTCGGCGCCCCACTCACTGAATCACTAAAGCAAAAGCCCGCGTCCGCGGGCTTTTGCCTGCACGACCGTGAAGGCCGCTCACCATGCGGGGCCTAGAACACGCCCAGCAGCATGAGGATAAGAACCACACTAAGGGGAACACCCAGTAACCAGGCAATGAGAGGCATTTGATTCTCCTGAAAGTTGTCAAATTGAAGACAACTTCAATGTAGATT
>NZ_JBFUCA010000829.1:0-1245 GCF_056405475.1 Polaromonas sp. P1_G4 | reverse complement strand
CCTCCACATACGTGGGCAGCCACTCCTTGCCCAGGATCTGATTGGCCATTTCCACCACGATGTAGTCCGCCTCGAGCAGGCCGTTTTGCAGGTCATTGCCGTAGCGCGAGAGCCCTTGCAGGCAACTCGGGCAGCTGGTGAGTATTTTGACGTTTCCCGCCTCGGCAACGGCACCCGCCTCGCGAAGCTGGGCTTCGCCCTTGCGCAGCTCTTCTTCCTTGCGAAAACGGATCTGCGTGGAAATGTCCGGCCGGGTAACGCCCAGCGTGCCCGACTCACCGCAGCAACGGTCATTCTTGAGCACGTTGTCACCCAGCAGCGCCTTGACGGTCTTCATTGGCTCCTGCAGCTTCATCGGGCTGTGGCAGGGGTCGTGATAGAGGTAGCCAGCGCCGGGCTGGTCGGTGCGCAGGGTGATGCCTTTTTCAAGCAGGTATTCGTGGATGTCGATGATGCGGCAGCCCGGGAATATCTTGTCGAATTCGTAACCCTGCAGCTGGTCATAGCAGGTGCCGCAGCTCACCACCACCGTCTTGATATCCAGGTAGTTCAGCGTGTTGGCGACGCGGTGGAACRGCACCCGGTTGTCGGTGATGATTTTCTCGGCTTTGTCGAACTGGCCGCTGCCGCGCTGCGGATAACCGCAGCAGAGGTAACCCGGCGGCAGCACAGTTTGCACCCCCGCATGCCAGAGCATGGCCTGCGTCGCCAGGCCCACCTGGCTGAAAAGGCGCTCGGAGCCGCAGCCGGGAAAATAAAACACCGCCTCGGTTTCCGACGTGGTGCTCTTGGGGTTGCGAATGATCGGGACGTAGTCCTTGTCTTCGATGTCCAGCAACGCACGTGCGGTCTTCTTGGGCAGGCCGCCCGGCATCTTCTTGTTGATGAAGTGGATCACCTGCTCTTTCACAGGCGCCTTGCCGACCGTGGCCGGCGGCAGCGCCGTYTGCTTGCGTGCCAGCCGGCGCATCAGGTCGTTGGCCAGGCGCTGGGCCTTGAAGCCCACGTCCACCATGGCGCTGCGCATGAACTTGATGGTCTGCGGGCTGGTGGCGTTCAGGAAGATCATGGCGGCAGCGTTGCCGGGCCGGAAAGACTTCTGCCCCATCTTGCGCAGCAGGTTGCGCATGTTCATGGAGACTTCGCCGAAATCGATGTCCACCGGGCAAGGCGTCAGGCACTTGTGGCACACGGTGCAGTGGTCGGCCACGTCTTCGAACTCTTCCCAGTGCTTGATGCTCACGC
>NZ_JBFUCA010000828.1:0-1245 GCF_056405475.1 Polaromonas sp. P1_G4 | reverse complement strand
ATCTTTTGCCGTTCCGCAATTCGCTCAGTCATGAAATCTGCGCAATCGCCGTATGCCGAGGCAGAGGTTGCTGACACGCCCGCTAGCGCAACCGCCTTAGCCAGATTTAATACCGTACCCGAGACAGAAGCAATTACCTGAGCCGTTCGATCATCAGCTTCGGCGCTCAGCGACTTGATCATCCCGTTCGGGTGAAGTTTGATGGTGGCAGCGGTAACCTTCATGGGTGAGTTGAGCAACTCGTAGCGAAGGCTGTAGGTTTCGAGTGGATCAGGCTCCAAATGGAGTACCGCTGAGCCCGCAACTAACTCGTACGCCAAGACTGGGGCACCACCTGGTGACAATATTGAGCATCCCTTGACAAGAAACCTGGCTTCAGCGTCGAAAGCTGCCATAGGCAGGTTGTAGAGCACACCGACCGTCRCATCCGCCTCTTTCGATACAGGTTTTGTTTGTAGTTGGGTCGTGCAACCGGCAAGGGCCAGCGACGCGGCCGTCAGAATCGAGAGTTTGAGCATGGGATCCCCCCTTTTTTTGATGTGTGGCGCTTGATTCTTGGTGAGCCGAGCTCATGGCGCATCATCTGTTTAGGGGAGCTTTGGCAGCGGGAGGCCCAATTGCCAATATTGCCCAATTGCCGATTGGAGTGTGAGCACGCCGTCGTGCCTTAGCCAACGATTCCGCTGGGAACGTGGCTGGCGTTGGGTCTTTACGAGCTAGTCTGGAATGAGGTGATATCGGGACGGCCGGGCAGGTGGAGCGTTGCCACCACCTCCGGGGTTTGCGCCAGCAATTGGCCCTTCTTCCACACTTTTAATCGGTTCGCCCGCAAGCGGATKGYCTCCACCGGGTCGCGCGCCTGGAGCAACACAAAGCTTGCGTCGCAGCCTACGTCCAGGCCATAGCCCTGCAAATGCATGGCCCTGGCGGCATTGACCGTCACCGCGTCGAAGCACTGGCGWATGCCKKYCTGGCTSGTCATYTGCGCCACGTGCAGGCCCATGTGCGCCACYTCSAGCATGTCGCCSSWGCCCATGCCGTACCAGGGGTCCATCACGCAGTCGTGACCGAAGGCGACGTTGACGCCTGCCGCCATGAGCTCGGGCACGCGGGTCATGCCGCGGCGCTTCGGGTACGTGTCGTGGCGGCCTTGCAGGGTGATATTGATCAGCGGGTTGGCGATGACGCTGACGCCACTCTCGGCGATAAGCGGCAGCAGCTTGCTGACATAGTAGTTGTCCATGC
>NZ_JBFUCA010000827.1:0-1245 GCF_056405475.1 Polaromonas sp. P1_G4 | reverse complement strand
GGCCGCGGCTGGGTGTGCGTGGCACTGGTGGTGTTTGCCTCGTGGCGGCCGGGCAAGGCGCTGCTGGGCGCGCTGCTGTTCGCCTTTTTCGACGCACTGCAGCTGCGCCTGCAAACCTCGGGCATCGTGAATGTGCCCTATCAGGTGTACCTGATGCTGCCCTACGCCCTTTCCATCCTGGCGCTGGTGCTGGTGGCGCGCAAGGCGGCGTATCCTCAGGCGTTGATGAAACCTTACCGAAAAGGCGAACGCTGATGATGACGACACCCCTTGCCCCACGCGGCACACTGCTGGCAGCCTTGCTGGCACTGGGCTGCGCCAACGCGCAGGCACTGGGCAGTGACTACAGCTACGACAGCTTCAAGACGCCTGACGCCGTCAGCTGGGTGCAAATGTGCGGCACATGGGGCAAAGGCCGCCAGGGCACCTACCGCGTCGTGCACGCAGACCAGTACGCACAATCATTCCTCTACATCCAGTGGATGACACGCGATGCCAATGGCAGCCTGCATGCCGGGCACACCGTGGGGATCGCCGAATTGAACAACGACCACTCGGAAATCATGCTCAGCGGTCTCACCTGCCGCACAACGCCACGCGGCATCGTGCTCACGGCGCGCGCCGCCTCCGGCCATGACGACAGGCTGCGCCGCGTCACCATCGAGGTCGGTCCAGAAATCGGCCAGTATCGCTACCGCAAAGGAGAGCGTTAGTCCATGCGCAGCACGCCCTCAGGCCACGTCGCCGTCCCTCCCGCCTTTCTGGCAGGCGCGCGCGTACGCCTGCGCCCCTGGGTGGGCGATGACCGCACTCCCTTTGCCGCACTGAATGCAGACCCCAAGGTCATGGAACACTTTCCCGCGACGCTTACACGCGCGCAAAGTGACGCGCTGGTTGACCGCATCAGCACCTCGATCACCGAACGTGGCTGGGGCCTGTGGGCAGCGGAATACCGGCCAGCGGGCACCCATGCACCTCAGTTCATCGGCTTCGTGGGCCTGAACAGCCCGACCGCGGATCTGCCCTTCAACCCTTGCGTTGAAATCGGCTGGCGCCTGGCCCAGCCCTATTGGGGCCACGGCCTAGCCCAGGAAGCCGCACGCCTGGCGCTGCGCATCGGGTTTGACGTCTTGCAGCTGGACGAAATCGTGGCCTTCACCAGCCTCAACAACGCTCGCTCCCGCGCCGTAATGCACCGTTTGGGAATGGAGGAAAGCCCCGGTGAACAGTTTGACCACCCTTCCG
>NZ_JBFUCA010000826.1:0-1250 GCF_056405475.1 Polaromonas sp. P1_G4 | reverse complement strand
CTTCACCATAGGGCTCATTCAGCAGAGACAGGGGGTGCAAGCGTCAACACTCAGCCCTCCGAGGCATTTTTGTTCGCCCGACCCTCTAGAATCAGCAGCGCTACGCAGCCGCTACGGCTCGATTCACCCGAACTTGAAGGCCAAGATGATCCGACGTGCACTGTCAGGGATACTTTTGCTTGCGAGTGTCTGCGCCTGGGCCAATCCCCCCGCAGCTACGGCCACACCGCAGCCAAAAGAAATACAGTTGCAAGACCCCATGCCGGGGCAAGCGCTGCTGTATCTGGTGAGAATTTCCGGAGACATGGAGACAGTGACCGTGCTGGTGGATGGCGTCAAAGTGGCCACCATGCCACCGAATAGCTATACAGCCATCGGCGTCGCGCCCGGTGCCCGGCGGCTCACCGCCGCCACCCCCGCAGGCCAGGAGCGCATTACCGAGATCAGCGTGCAGGCGGATGAACGGCGGTTTTTCTACCTGCTCGCGACTTTTTCACGGCCGGCGGGTGACTTTGGCCAGTTTTTTGGTTTGCTCGGCGCTCTTGTTCAGGAGACCCTTAACCGCCCCACCGCTACCAACGGGAATCGCGTGTGGACAGAATCCCTGGAGCCAGAAGCGAAAGGCATGATGGAAGGCATGGCGCTTGCCTTACCGGACTAGCAACGCCCTTCACGTCTCTGCCAAAGTTAAAACTGCGAATTACCAACCCCTTATGCGATCTCTGTTTTGGCGTATTTCTTTCATCAGCCTGCTGCTTCTTTGCACAAAATTCGCGCCTGCGGCTGGCTTGGGAGTCAACGACATACACCAGTTGGACGGCATTCAGGTAGATGACAAATCAGGCACCATTACGCTGGTTCTGGTCATTGACCGGCCACTGGAAGACGGCCTGACCAAACCACGCGCCATCCGCAAACTCAATGCCTATTCGGAATGGGTGCATAGCGCAGAGCTCGGCAAAGCTTTTCCTCACGCCAAAGCCGATCTGGGGATTCGCATACTTATCACGCATCCCAGGGCGCGCTCGGCCCTCGGCGAAGCTGTGCTATCGCAACTGGCCGGGCGCTGCAAAGACCTTCACTTCGAAGCGATATTCAGCCTGCGGGATACGAAATTGTGAAGCGCCTGCATAGGCGTATCCGATGATTTTGTGACGCACGGTCCTACGTGGGGGTGACCTCACCCTGCCACCCGATCCCGAATCTGCTGCAACGCCGCCGGGTCATCCATCGTCGTTAAATCCCCCGGG
>NZ_JBFUCA010000825.1:0-1252 GCF_056405475.1 Polaromonas sp. P1_G4 | reverse complement strand
CAGTTCGTCCTGGCCGGGGTGCATGCGAATTGATTCGGCGAGGTACTGGTAGCTTGAATCGTCATTGGCCACCAGCTTGCCCAACCGCGGCAACACCTTGAAGGAATACCAGTCGTAAATCTTTTCCAGCGGCTTGGCGACTTTGGAGAACTCCAGCACCAGCAGCTTGCCACCGGGCTTGAGCACGCGGTTCATCTCGCGCAACGCATCTTCCTTGTGCGTCATGTTGCGCAGCCCGAAGGCGACCGTCACCACGTCGAAGCTCGCATCGGGAAATGGTAGATGTTCGGCGTCGCACACCAGGGTGGGCAAGCTGACACCAGCATCCAGCAGGCGGTTCCGGCCTTCGCGGAGCATCGCCTCGTTGATATCGGTATGCACCACGCGGCCGGTGCTGCCCACCTTGGGGGCAAAGGCCAGCGCCAGGTCGCCCGTGCCGCCGGCGATGTCCAGCACCTGGTAGCCCTCTTTGACGTTGGCCACCAGCACTGTGTAGGCCTTCCACGCCCGATGCAGCCCCATCGACATCAGGTCGTTCATCACGTCGTATTTGGGCGCCACGGAGTCAAACACCCCGCGCACGCGGCGTGCCTTGTCTTGCTCGTCAACGGATTCAAAACCGAAATGGGTACTGCTCATACCATCAATGCTAGAGGGCAAAGGAGTAATTGCTCTCGACAACCCTGAGCTGACATGGGGCATTGCGGCTTATTGCCCGCTTTTATGCTGGAAAAACAACAGTGGCGCGAAATGCCCATTCGCCGCCGCGCCGCGGCGCGCACCGCTCGCGCGGAATCAGTGGCTTGCACAGCCGTGGCCGCCGGGCGCGGCCATGGGTGCATCGCGCTCAACACCGGCCGCCTGCAGGCGCCTCCGGTACTCGTCCCATAACTGGGCCTGATCGGCGCCCAGTTTGTAGAGATAGTCCCACGAGAATATTCCGCTCTCATGGCCATCGGAAAACACSGGCTTGACCGCGTAATTGCCAATAGGYTCGAGCTCCACCACATTCACTTCGCGTTTGCCGGTTTGCAAAATTTCCTGGCCAGGGCCATGGCCCTGCACCTCTGCCGAGGGCGAATAGACGCGCATGAGTTCAAACGGAATCCTGAACTCGGCGCCGTCGGAGAACGCGATTTCAAGAATGCGCGACTGGCTGTGAACCGTCAATGCGGTGGGCGTGGGTGAACCGGGTTGAAGGCCTGCCATGGGAAATCGCTTTCTGAAAAGAAAAGGCCGGACGCATCAGGCC
>NZ_JBFUCA010000824.1:0-1256 GCF_056405475.1 Polaromonas sp. P1_G4 | reverse complement strand
GCCCAACGTGGCGGCCTTTCACAACAAGACCTGGGCTTTCGAAAAGCTGCCCGAAGGCTCACCCGCGCTGTTCACGCTGAACCAGCGTGCCGCACAGGAAGCGCCCTGAATGCCCGAGGAAGCCGCAAGAACCCCCGAGCCGGTAACGGCTGAATCCCTCTCCGCCTGGGCGCCCATCAAGCGCCCCGTGTTCCGCATGCTGTGGAGCACCTGGCTGGTCGCCAACATCTGCATGTGGATGAACGATGTGGCGGCCGCCTGGATGATGACCTCGATGACCACCTCGCCCCTCTGGGTGGCGCTGGTGCAGTCGGCCTCCACGCTGCCGGTGTTTTTGCTGGGGCTGCCCAGCGGCGCACTGGCCGACATCCTGGACAGGCGCCGCTACTTCATCATGACGCAGTTCTGGGTGGCGGTGGTGGCCACGCTGCTGTGCATCGCCGTGATCTCGGATGTCATGACGCCGCCCCTGCTGCTGGCGCTGACCTTTGCCAACGGCGTGGGCCTGGCCATGCGCTGGCCGGTGTTTGCCGCCATCGTGCCCGAGCTGGTTCCCCGCGTGCAGTTGCCCGCCGCGCTGGCGCTCAACGGTGTTTCGATGAACGCCTCGCGCATCGTCGGCCCGCTCGTTGCCGGCGCTTTGATTGCCGGCGCCGGCACCGAATACGTGTTTGTGCTCAACGCCGTGCTGTCGGTCATTTCGGGCTTTGTCATCATGCGCTGGCGGCGCGACCACGCACCCAGCCCGCTGGGGCGCGAGCGCCTGGTCAGCGCCATGCGCGTCGGCCTGCAGTTTGTGAGCCAGTCGGCGCGCCTGCGTGCGGTGCTGCTGCGCGTAGCGATTTTCTTTTTTCACTCCACCGCCCTGCTGGCTTTGCTGCCGCTGGTGGCGCGCGGCCTGCACGGCGGCGACGCCGGCACCTTCACGCTGCTGCTGGCGTCCATGGGAACGGGCGCCATCATCGCGGCGCTGAACCTGGCGCGGCTGCGCCAGATGATGCCGCGCGATGTGCTGGTGATGCGCTCCACACTGCTGCAGACGGCGTCCACCGCCGCCATGGCCTTCGCGCCCAATGTGTATGTGGCCGTGCCCGCCATGCTGCTCAACGGCATGGCCTGGATCACCTGTGCCAATTCGCTCAGCGTGTCGGCCCAGCTGTCATTGCCCGACTGGGTGCGCGCGCGCGGCATGTCGATGTACCAGATGGCCATCATGGGCGCCAGCGCAGCGGGTGCGGCGCTCTGGGGCCATGTGG
>NZ_JBFUCA010000823.1:0-1261 GCF_056405475.1 Polaromonas sp. P1_G4 | reverse complement strand
GCCGGAAACAGCACGGTGTAGGGAATCTTGAAGACCGACAGCCAGTAGCGCACCAGGGGCACATTGAGGATGACCAGGAAGCAGTTGCCCACCCACATACTGGCCACCAGACCCCAGAACAAGTCGGGGTGGCTGGCGATCATGTTGGGGCCGGGCTGGATCCCCTTGATGACGAAAGCAGCCATCATCAGCGCCATGACGGCATTTTCGGGAATGCCGATGGCCATCAGCGGGATAAAACTGGTGCGTGCGGCGGCCTCGTCGGCGGCGGCCTGCCCGGCCACGCCTTCGATGCAGCCGGTGCCGATCTCATGCTTGTACTTGCTGAACTTCTTGTCGGCGGCATAGGCGGCGAACTGGGCAATCGTGGGGCCGCCGCCGGGCAGTATGCCCAGGATCGAGCCGATGATGCTGCCGCGCAGGGCGCTGGGGATGATGCGCTTGAACTCGGGCCAGGTCGGCATGAGCTTGATCTCGCCGTTGAACGGCGTGAGGACGTTTTTGTTGTCGAGATTTTTCACCACCTCCGCAATACCGAAGCAGCCCAGGGCGATGCTGATCAGGCCAATCCCGTCCATCAGGAACGGCAGGTCCATGGTGTAGCGCGCAGTGCCGCTGTTCACATCGGTCCCCACCATCCCGAGCAGGACGCCGACCATGGCCATGGCCAGGCCGTTGAGCAGGCTGCCGCTGCTGACAAAGCTCACGCAGAAAAACCCCAGCAGCATGAGAGCGCAGTAGTCAGCCGGCCCAAACAGGAAGCCCACTTCACCCAGTGGTTGAGCCAGGGTCGAAAGCACCACAATGGCCACGGTGCCGCCAATGAAGCTGGAAATGCCCGCGGTGAACAGGGCCAGGCCGGTCTTCCCCTTGAGCGTCATCTGGTAGCCGTCTATACAGGCGACGATGCTGCTGGCATGCGGGATCTTCATCGTGATGGCGCTCACGCTGTCGCCATATTGGGCCCCGTAATAAATGCCGGCCAGCATGATGAGTGCTCCGCCGGTGGGAATGGAATAAGTCAGGGGCAGCAGCAGGCTGATGGTCGACAAAGGGCCCAGTCCCGGCAGCAGCCCGATGAGTGTGCCCACCGTGCAGCCAAGAGCGCAATAAAGGAGGTTTTGCCAGGTCAGCGCATGCTCGAAACCCAGCGAGAGGTTATGCAGGATGTCCATCAGTAGAGAGGCAGGCTAAGGCCGAGAAAGTTTTTGAAGGCAAAGGCAACCAGGATCAGACCCACCGAGATCTTGATGTTGCGCAC
>NZ_JBFUCA010000822.1:0-1264 GCF_056405475.1 Polaromonas sp. P1_G4 | reverse complement strand
GAGCAGCACCACGGCTTGCGCTCCTTTGGCACGCGCCTCATTCACCGTTTCCTGCATCTCGCTTTCGCGGATGCCGAAAGTCCAGTTCGGCGTGAGCCAGCCAGGATTGGCGATCGGTGTGTAGGGAAAAGCCTGGCCGACGATGGCAACAGGCACGCCATTCATTTCCTTGATGACGTAGGGCTTGAACACCGGGTCGCCGAAGTCGCTGGTTTTGACGTTTTGCGCGATAAAGTCAATCTTGCCGGCAAAGTCCTGCTCGACGATTTTTTTGATGCGCTCTTCGCCATAGGTGAAGTCCCAATGGCCCGTCATCACATCCACGCCCAGCAGCCTGGCTGCATCCACCATGTCCTGGCCCTGTGTCCAGAGCGCCGTGGCGCTGCCCTGCCAGGTGTCACCGCCGTCGAGCAGTAAGGCACCCGGCCGGCCAGCCTTCAGTTGCTTTACCAGCGTTGCAAGATGTGCAAAGCCGCCCACCTTGCCGTACTGGCGCGCGGCCCGCTCAAAGTTCAGGAAGGTCAACGCATGCGCCTCGGGCGTACCCGACTTCAGGCTGGCGGCCTTGAGCAGATGTTCGCCCACCAGGTGCGGCGCCTGCCCGCGCATCGCCCCCACACCCAGATTGACGGAGGGTTCGCGGAAATAGATCGGCAGCAGCTGGGCATGGCAATCGGTCATGTGCASCAGATGCACATTGCCGGTGCGCGGCAGCTCGTACAGGCCCGCAGCCTGGGCGGCGCCGGCCTCACGCTGGAGGGGAAAACCGGCGGCCAGCGCAGCGGCCATGACACTTGCAAACTCTCGGCGGGACAGGTTCATGGCGTTGGTCATCCTGCCCGGTTACCCAGGCAAAGCATCAGATTGCTATCAATTCAGGAGCTGCTTGCGCTCGTCACTATTGGCCTGGCGGCACAAAACACTCAAATCACTTGTTGACAGGCGAATTCGGATCCAGCAGCAGCGCCATCACGTCACGAATCTGCTGCTCGTTCAGGATGGCGGCATGGCCGAACCTCGGCATGTCGGAACACGCGTTGTAGGCTTTGGCGTTCCACAGCTTGCCCCAGGTGTACTCCACGATGGGTTTGCTCTCGGGTGACGCCGGATTGCTTACACCGCGCAGCTTGCCGTAGTTGTAAAGGCTGGGGCCGATGGAGCCGAAAGACAGCTCGGCCTTGCTGATCTGGTGGCAGTTGTAACAGCTGCCGCCATTGGCTTCGCCGGGCTTGTCGCTCCAGGTCAGGCCGCGGCCGTTCTGCGC
>NZ_JBFUCA010000821.1:0-1265 GCF_056405475.1 Polaromonas sp. P1_G4 | reverse complement strand
TGTTGAGGCTGAAGTGCTGGCTTTGCGGCTTTTCAATTCTGACAAAGTTCCAGCCGACAGGCGTTGTTCATGGTTAGGTCTCGAGGTCAAGAATACGCAAACAGGAAAACGCGAAGCGTATCTGGACAACGCAGATGACGGTGATGCATTGCTGAAGATGATGAAACAGTTTGGCACCGTACAGGGCGAATATGTGGTGATCGATCCACATCGCCGGCAGTGGAGCTATGGCATCAGTCTGTTTCTTCCCAGAAGCGGCAACGGTCAATATCGCCACTATGACCATGAGCAACGTAAGTATGTGGATGCAGTGGAACCGAGATGGTTGATTCAGGATCCGTTTCCACCGCGAGCAGTTTACTTGGGGGCTGCAATTACGCGAATTGTGAAGTCAATTGAAAATCATCAAAGTCTTGCGCGTGGATATTGCACAAACGAAATTGAACGTGCCACTGGGAAGAAACCTCGGCAAGTGGATTTTCAGCATCCCGCCTGTGCCATTCGTTCAATTGGGCAGCGCGACCTCGACATAGCCCGTCGCTTTGACGCGGACTTAGAAGTTCTTCGAAAAATCAAATAAGGTTTGAGTAGATGAGCGACATCATTACCAACGCGAATCGCTATAACACCGGCAATACCTTTCGTAGCGACAGCACAGGAAGTACCCGTGGTAATGTGCGCAACAGCACCGGCACGGCAATAGGTTTTGATTGCTCCGGTCTGGTCTATCACGTCTTACGCGAATCCGGGTACAACGTTCCTTACGCGACCTCCGCGGTGATGACTAATCCAGCAACTTTCGATGGTAGTTGGGCAAGCGTCGTCAATCCCGAGACCGCTACCGTCAAGCCCGGAACCTTAGTCTACTTTAGTGGACACGTTGGCATTGTTCAGTCATATGACCCTGTGACGAAGACCGGAGAATTTCTGTCGATGGCTGGCGGCAACAACATAGGAAAGCTGAAGCCAACTGAGCCGTTCACCACCGATGAAAAGATCAACCCAGGCATCCACTGGGGTGGTTCCACTACCTTTAAAGGTTTCGCTGAAGTTAAACCCGAGCTATACGACCGAACCCTCGATCAGCACCTCAACGGTGCAAATCCCAATGCGCCAGTATTCAATATTCCCGAAGCCGGCAACGCTGGCTTCATCACTTTACCCGGGAACGGTGGTTTTCCAATAGTAAAAGGCGCCGCCGATCTCAGTGCCCGTGTTGACGTCGCAGCGGCCAGCAGTGGTATTACGCCACCACTCCCTATCGA
>NZ_JBFUCA010000820.1:0-1273 GCF_056405475.1 Polaromonas sp. P1_G4 | reverse complement strand
AACAAACCCTATGGCGTACTGAGCCAGTTCACGCCCGAAGGCCGCTGGCGCGGGTTGAAAGATTTCATCGCGGTACCCGACGTGTATGTGGCCGGCCGGCTGGACGCGGATAGCGAGGGCCTGCTGCTGCTGACGAGCGACGGCGCGCTACAGGCGCGCATCAGCGACCCGCGCTTCAAGATGGAAAAGATCTACTGGGTGCAGGTGGAAGGTCTGCCGGATGAGACTGCTCTGGCCGCACTGCGCCAGGGCGTGCAACTCAATGACGGCATGACGCGCCCGGCCAACGCGCGGTTGATTGACACACCGCCGGGCCTGTGGGAGCGCAAGCCGCCCGTGCGCGTGCGCAAGGCGATCCCGACGGCATGGCTGGAACTCGGCATTCGCGAAGGGCGCAACCGGCAGGTGCGGCGCATGACGGCTGCCGTGGGCTTTCCGACCTTGCGCCTGATTCGCGCTTCCATCGGCCCTTATGCGCTGCAGGGCCTGGCGCAGGGCAGCTGGCGTGAGGCGCAAGAGCAAGCGGAATAGAAGGCGGAATGGGCCAACACGCCGCAGAAGTTATTGCCGCAAAATCTTCTCCATCGCCTTTCCTTTGGCAAGCTCATCAATCAGCTTGTCCAGYCAGCGTATTTTTTGCATCAGCGGGTCTTCGACCTCTTCTACGCGAACACCGCAGACCACACCTTTGATCAGCGACACGTTCGGATGCATGGCTGGGGCCTGGGCGAAGAAAGTTTCGAAATCATTCTGCAGCTTGATTTGTTTGTCCAGCCCCTTTTGGTCATAACCGGTTAGCCAGCAAATGATCTGGTCGACTTCTTCTTTGGTGCGGCCTTTGCGTTCGGCTTTTTGAACCAACATAGGGTAGACCTTGGCAAAAGCCATCGTGAAAATCTTGTGCTGGGGCATCGTCGTTTCCTTCTGCAAAGCGGCTATGCCTCTGCCTCGATCGAGGCCTTCAACCGGCCCAGTGCCTGGTCCCACTGCTGGGCGATCAAATCCAGTGAGCGACGGGCTTCGTCGAGCTGCTGTGGGTCAAACTGCCACAGGCGCTCTCGCCCCACTTTGACGTGATGCACCAGCCCCGCGTCGGCCAGCACATGCAGGTGCTTGGTAACGGCCTGGCGGGTAATGTCGGTGGTGGAAGTGAGCTGGGCAATTGACACGGCGCCGCCCACGCAGAGCACGGCCACCAGCCGCAGGCGGGTTTCGTCGCCCAGGGCGGCGAAGACGCCTGCGGGGCCGCGCTGGGGGGTCAAGACTTCAGAGG
>NZ_JBFUCA010000819.1:0-1277 GCF_056405475.1 Polaromonas sp. P1_G4 | reverse complement strand
CACCGCCTACACCGGCGCCGATGGCGGTGTTTTTCTCCTGAGTCGTCATGCCGCTACAGCCCGCCAGGCCGGCAAGCACTACCGCACAAAGTGCAGTTTGTTTGATTCCAATCATTTCAGTCTCCTTGAGAACGTTAATGAAAGTGAAGAGAAAATGCCGCTTGATCACGCCGCCAACTCCTCTTCACGTGAATGAATCGCACACGGTTACCGGCTGCACGCCGGGGTGGCTTTTCATTGCTGGTGTCTTCATGCTAGGAGGCTGCGGGTTCGGTGGTGTAGGACGAACTCCCGATATCGGTACGTACTACGCCCGGTACCTCCGGAGGAAATTTCGCATGCAAATCACGTCCGGACCACTTCTCAAGCCTGAACAGGAGCGCACGCGCAGCGGGACGCAAACGCGCGTCATCCCATCAAGCGTCTCAGCCCCGGCGCGCCGCCTCTATCGCGGCGACGTCAATCTTTTTCATGGTCATCATCGCGTCGAACACGCGCTTGGCCACCTTGGGATCGGGGTCGGCTATACCGTCAGTGAGCGCGCGCGGAGTGATCTGCCATGACAGGCCCCACTTGTCCTTGCACCAGCCGCATTCGCTTTCCTGCCCGCCATTGCTGACGATCGCGTTCCACAAACGGTCGGTTTCGGCCTGATCATCGGTGGCAATCTGAAAAGAGAATGACTCGTTATGCTTGAAGAGCGGGCCACCGTTCAGCCCGATGCAGGGAATGCCGGCGACGGTGAACTCGACCGTGAGCACGTCACCCTGCTTGCCGTCGGGGTAGTCACCCGGTGCATAAAAGAGTTTGCCGACAGTGCTGTCGGGGAATGTTTTGGCATAGAAGTTTGCGGCCTCGACGGCACCACCGTCGTACCACAGACAGATCGTGTTCTTGCTGGTCTTTTTGCTGGCCATGTCGTGTCTCCTGAAAGGTTGGGTATTCGGCACCCGGCGCCCGCCACGGTGCAAAGAACCCCCATGGTATCCATCCTGCATACCTGATTTGTCGGATGGGACTGATGCCCTTGTAGGGATACGCCGATGCCCCAATGACAGCTGTGTGTTTGCCTATGCTCGTTCATATTGAGGAGGCGGTTGGCAGACTGGCCGCCTAGAATCAGTTTGCAGGCTCAGGCCCTTCCTTTCTTATCAAACTGAAACCCAAAGAATTCTTCATGCGTTACGCAGTCATCCTGTCAACATTGCTTCTTTGCTCCGCCTGCAGCAAAACATCGTCCCCACCCGCCGCCGTCATCCCGCCCAGAGTGCCAGCCA
>NZ_JBFUCA010000818.1:0-1277 GCF_056405475.1 Polaromonas sp. P1_G4 | reverse complement strand
GGTGTGGGTTTGAAGCATTGGCGATTTGTTCGTTTATCAACCCACGAAGGAGATTTCCATGGCTGCTCTTAAAGGCTCCAGGACGGAAGAGAACCTGAAAGCCGCATTTGCCGGCGAATCACAGGCCAACCGCCGCTACCTGTATTTCGCGAACAAGGCCGACGTTGAGGGCCAGCCCGATGTCGCGGCGCTGTTCCGCTCCACTGCGGAAGGTGAAACCGGCCACGCCCACGGCCACCTCGAATGGCTGGAACAGTGCGGCGACCCCGCGACCGGCCTGCCGTTTGGCGCCACGCGCGACAACCTCAAGTCTGCTGTGGCCGGCGAAACGCACGAGTACACCGACATGTACCCAGGCATGGCCAAAACCGCACGCGACGAAGGCCACGATGAAGTGGCCGACTGGTTTGAGACCCTGGCCAAGGCCGAGCGTTCACACGCCAACCGCTACAGCAAAGCGCTGGCCGAACTGGTCGACTGACTGGATGGACAAGCGTGTCCCTCGCTGCGCCGCGAGGCGTGGCGGGTTTTGGAAAAGATTTCGCACGAGAGTCTTTTCTCAAACCCCCACCTGAGATTCAAAAGAAGAGGCAAGCATGGCCACAGAAGGCAACCTCCAGGCGCCCACGCGCCACGCGATCGACTGGAAAAACCCGGACTTCTACAACGAAGACGCGGCCCTTCACGAGATGGAACGCATCTTCGACATCTGCCATGGGTGCCGCCGCTGCGTGAGTTTGTGCGGCGCTTTCCCTACGCTGTTTGACCTGGTCGACGAAAGCAAGACCGGCGAGGTTGATGGTGTGGACAAGAAGGACTACATGAAAGTGGTCGACCAGTGCTACATGTGCGACCTCTGCTACATGACCAAGTGCCCTTATGTGCCGCCGCACGAGTTCAACCTCGACTTCCCCCACACCATGCTGCGCGCCAAAGCCATCAAGTTCAAGAAGGGCGAGGTGGGTGCGGGTGAACGGTTTTTGTCGTCCACCGATGTGCACGGCCAGTTCGCGGGCATTCCCATCGTGGTCCAGGTGGCCAACGCGGTCAACAAAACCAAACCGGCCCGCGCCGTGATGGAAAAAGTGCTGGGCGTCGACAAAAACGCCTGGCTGCCCGACCTGGCCACGAAAAAATTCCGCTCCGGCGCGCTGGAGTCGCCGCCCCACGCGGTGAAAGACGGCGCCAAGACGCCCGGCAAGGTCGTGATTTATTCCACCTGTTACATCAACTACAACGAGCCTGGCATAGGTGACGACCTGCTCAAGGTGCTGGAC
>NZ_JBFUCA010000817.1:0-1279 GCF_056405475.1 Polaromonas sp. P1_G4 | reverse complement strand
GTATGTCACTGTCGGCTCCAACAGCAATGTGGGAGAACGCGGCATGGAAGCCGAAACCGGCCGCGCCGCCATCTGGGAGGTCGATGCCAAAACCGGCAGCCACCGCGTGTTTGCCTCGGGCCTGCGCAACCCCAACGGCATGGGTTGGGCACCCGGCAGCGGCGCACTCTGGACGGTGGTGAACGAGCGCGACGAGATCGGCAGCGACCTCGTGCCCGACTACCTGACTTCCGTGCGCGACGGCGTGTTTTACGGCTGGCCATACAGCTATTACGGCCAGAACGTGGACGACCGCGTCAAGCCGCCGCGTCCGGACCTGGTGGCGCAAGCGGTTTCACCCGACTACGCGCTGGGCTCCCATGTCGCGCCATTGGGCATGGTGTTTTCAGAAGGCAATGCGCTGCCGCCATCACTGGCCATGGGAGTTTTTATCGGTGAACACGGTTCCTGGAACCGCGTGCCGCACAGCGGGTACAAGGTGGTGTTCGTGCCTTTTCGCCAGGGCTTGCCGGCTGGTTTGCCGGTGGATGTGCTCACGGGTTTCCTGAGCCCCGAAGGCCATGCCTACGGCCGGCCGGTGGGCGTGGCGATGGACAAGCGCGGCGCGCTGCTGGTGGCTGACGATGTGGGCAACGTGGTCTGGCGGGTCAGCGCTAGCCAGCTGAAATAGGAGGTTCGGGTTTCTTGAAGAAAAAATGCCTGAAACCCTTATGTGATGAGCGCAAGCAGCTATTGATTTAATAGCAATCATGCTGCCTGAAATCGCATCAGGCGGTCGGCAACACCATGTCGGCGGTGCCCGGGCAGACCCAGCGGGGGTGTTCCCGCGAGGTGTCTATGCACCCGCCTGATGCATACACGCCCTTGGGTTCACGCATGCGCAGCATCAGTTCCAGGATTCGCGCCGTCTCGGCCGGGTCGGTGCTGGAGGACTTGACGCCGGCTTCCACGATGCTTTCATTGATACGCAACTCGCCGGCTTCGTCGGTGTAGGTGGCATACCGCCAGTGAAACAGCTCCAGGCATTTGGCCGTCAGGGTGTAGGGCTGCTCGCGCTTCCAGAAGTTGGTGAACTGCCCGTTGCCGATATAGAACACCCAGGAGCCTTCATAACCCGAAACGTCCGAGGAGTGTTCATCGGGGTTTCGGAACCAGAGGCGGTCGCCGGGCACGTAATACTTGGGCGGCAGCGGTTGTTCCATCGTGCCGTATTCGCGCAGGAACACGTCATGGAATTTGCCCGACATGATGGCGCGGCGCTCCCAGCGCTGCTGCAGCG
>NZ_JBFUCA010000816.1:0-1280 GCF_056405475.1 Polaromonas sp. P1_G4 | reverse complement strand
GGTTTGTGCCAAGTGCGCGAAGCTCGTAAAGACTTCTTTTCTCATCTGAGAACGGCTCTCCGGCAAGCAAGTGATCGAATCGCATGTCGAAGTCGTCAACCAGTTCGCTTGTCCATCGCCCGAGACGCGGGCTGTAGAGAAGTGATGCGAACCAGCTTGTTCTTGGAGCTTCTTTATGAAGGGCTTCCACTGGAACCTTCAGGCGCTTCTGCAGGCTGCGAATCTTCTTTATCGGTGGATCAATGCCGTCACCGAACTCACCCTTGTAGTGAACCATCTCGTTTCTGAAAGAGACGAGGAGGTCGTAACTCTGAAACGGATCTTTGTCACTGCGCCAGACCGTGCCGCCGGCGGCAGATGCGATTAGGTCCCACTTTTGAACATGCGAAAGCGACTTCCGCATGTCATGCATGGTTTGCCAAAGTTCTGGGGTAAGCCTACGTGGCTTTGCAAGAGGTCCGGTGCACTGCGCTGTGAGTTCGTTGAGGCGTGCCTCAAGAAACGATGCTGCGCTGAAGACGCAGGCCATATTCGACACGTATACCTCATAAGGAATCTGCGCTGTTTCAGCAATGCGAGCATGGTGCCGGCAGCTCCAGACAAGATCGTCGGAGAAGTGGTGCAGCGCTAGATTCGATTCGAGATGGACGGTGGCGCGTGGCATCTTCTGCGGCCTAACGTGCGTGTAACCGGCGCCTCGCGACAGGAGGCCGTGAGGCGTCCGTGTTGGCCGACCAGTTATACGTTCTCCGCTGTCTACTGCCCATAGTTCCCCTCCTTAAAGCCAGTGAGTGTTATGTATTTTCCGGTAGTCGCGCAAAGAAATTGCTGGTCCTCGATGGGCTCAGGCCCGGCACAATTTTCAAATTTACACCCGCCTCGCGACACACCCACGACCGTTTCTCCAGCATACTCACAACGATGGTCCGCAAGGTACGCACGGAACCGCTCGATCTCGAGGAGATCGGCCTTAGACTGCCACAGGACAACCAAAGCTGGAATGACAAACGCTGCGGAGACCAAAGCAGCACTTAGCACTCCCTTTTTCTCATTTTCGCTACGCATGAAGGCCGCAATAAACAAGCCTCCGGCAAGAGCGAATGCAAAAAGTGCCAACCAGAAATTTCTACCGCCCAGTATCCAGCCGGAAAGATAAACTGTAATGGCCCCCATCTCGAAGAGCCGTGTGCGACTGGGGAAAGAGGCGATCATGCGCTCGTATTATGTTGGACGCCCGGCAATGCCGAAGGACATTGCCTCTGGGCCGACCAGTTATACGT
>NZ_JBFUCA010000815.1:0-1294 GCF_056405475.1 Polaromonas sp. P1_G4 | reverse complement strand
CGATTGCCCCCTTGTCAGACAAGGCAACAGCCCTGGGAAAAGGCTTGGTTAACCATTCAAGGTACAAAGTTCGGCCCCGTGGGCTCACGCGGGGCAAAGCGTTCGCATCGGCCAGGTCCGCGAAGCTCGTGGAAGGTGGAACAGGCCCGGCATGCACAAGGGCAACGGGCGACGCACCAGCCGCCTCAGAAACGACGTTTTCTGCCGCGGGTTCAGTTTGGGGTGTTGGCTGCTTTTGCGCAGCAGCAGCACTCGCCGAAAAGACACTTGCCGGATCCGAATACACCTGTTTCGCGCGCCGGGTCACCTCCTGCTCCAGCAGTCTGTCCGCGGCGTGCGCAGGGTAGAAGGTCTTGTTCTTGTTCCAGACATCAACACTTCGCTGCAGTTTTTCTTCACGGTTTAGATCAATTCCACGCGTGCGCCTGTAGGTTGGCGCACCAAAAGAATCCTCATCCTGAACCAGCTTGCGGATGATGGCCGCGTACGCCGGTACATCAACACCAAACCCGGATGACAAGCGCATGGCGAGCCGGTCTGCCCTGACCAGGTCCGCAGACTTCGGCTCCCTCAGCCCGCTTTCCTGGTTCTCGCCAATGCTTGCCAGGCTGCCCACCAGGAGTTGCGCCAACATCTTGCTTTTTGTCCGGTCACGGCTGAGCTTCAAGGCAACATGCGCGACCTCATGGGCAAGCACCACCACCAACTCGTCCCTGGAAAGCCTGGCCAGCAGCGGCACCGTCACTATCACGCTGGCGCCATCTGAATCGGCATACCGGTAGGTCCCGTCGACCACAGTCAATGAGAGCTGGCAAACCGCGACCCGCCTCACCGCAATCTTTGCCGGCTCACCGTTGCGCTTGACTGAAAACTCAACCAGGGGAGTTGCCTCCGGATTTTTCTCCCGAACATGCGGCCCCACTGAATCCGGTTTCGGGGTTCCAAAGAAGCGAAGAAGCTGCCCCTGTTCAGCAAACTCAAATGGCTCGCGCGCCTTGAAGCCGACGTATCCCCAAGGGGTCTTGTCGATGTCCGTCAGAAAAATACTGGCGCCGGGCCCCATGTTGTAGTGCCTGGCAAGCTCCTCATACTCTGCCAATGATCTCTTGGGTAATTTGTCATTGGGTAAAGGAGGAATGGTCCTGGGAAATCCCCCCAAGCTCCACGTCCAATCGGCGTCCTCCTTTTGACAAAGGGGCTGCGCCGCATAGGCCAGCTGAAAAAGAAGCTGCTCAGCAGGCGCACTGACTTTTTTCACCTCCACCATCCGGGACGGTTGCGTCTCGGGCAACGC
>NZ_JBFUCA010000814.1:0-1294 GCF_056405475.1 Polaromonas sp. P1_G4 | reverse complement strand
GTATAGAGCATGCTGAGATTGGCGGACAATTAAGGCATGATTTCTATTCTGGTGGGGCGTTGGCCGTTGCTAGGGGCTTACTCAAGCAAGCCGGCCAGTTCCAGGCCTTCACGGCCCTTGGGGTGGCGGCAGTCGATGTCTTCGAACTCGTTGACCTTGTCGATCTCCGTGCCCATGGCGATATTGGTGACCTTTTCGAGGATGACTTCCACAACCACCGGCACCCGGTATTTGCGTGCCATCACCTGCGCCTCGACCATGGCGTCATTGATCTTTTCAGGATCGGTCACGCGCAATGACTTGCAGCCCAGGCCTTGCACCACAGCCTGGTGATCCACGCCGTAACTGCGCAGATCACCTTCGCCTGCCGGTACGTTCTGGTTTTCGAAAGCAAGCTGTACGCAGTAGTCCATCTCAAAACCTCGCTGGGCCTGGCGGATCAGGCCCAGATAGCTGTTGTTGACCAGCACCTGCACATAAGGCAGGTTGAACTGCGCACCCACGGCCAGCTCTTCCATCAGGAACTGAAAGTCGTAGTCGCCGGACAGCCCGACAACGGTACGTGTCGGGTCGGCGGCCACTACACCGAGGGCCGCGGGGATGGTCCAACCCAGCGGCCCCGCCTGGCCGCAGTTGATCCACTGGCGTGGCCCGTACACATTGAGAAACTGCGCGCCGGCAATCTGGCTCAGGCCAATGGTTGTCACGTAAATGGTGTCGCGCGGGAACACCTTGTTCATTTCTTCATACACGCGCATCGGTTTGATGGGGGTCTCGGTAAAGTGGGACTTGCGGTGCATGAGCTTTTTCCGCTCAGCACAGCGGGTGGCCCAGTTGCCATAGTCGGGCAGGCTCTTCGCCATCTTGCGTTCGCGGGCGACCTGCACCAGCAGTTCCAGTGCGGCTTTGGCGTCGCTGACAATGCCAAAGTCCGGATTGAACACCCGGCCAATCTGCGTCGGCTCGATATCGACGTGCACAAAGGTGCGGCCTTTGCAATACACCTCGGGCGAACCGGTGTGGCGGTTGGCCCAGCGGTTGCCGATGCCGATGACGAAGTCGCTGGCCAGCATGGTGGCGTTGCCGTAGCGGTGGCTGGTTTGCAGTCCGCACATGCCGGCCATCAGGGGGTGATCGTCGGGAATGGTGCCCCAGCCCATCAGCGTGGGGATCACCGGCACACCGGTGAGTTCGGCAAACTCGACCAACAAATCGGAGGCGTCGGCATTGATGATGCCGCCGCCGGCGACGATCAAAGGCTTGCTGGAAGCAGCAAGCATGTCGAGTGCTTTTT
>NZ_JBFUCA010000813.1:0-1294 GCF_056405475.1 Polaromonas sp. P1_G4 | reverse complement strand
GCATTGGCCAGGCGCACCACCACGTTGGCGATTTCCTTGCCGACCGTGGTCGGGCTGGCCGTCTGGCCGTGCGTGCGGCTCAGCATGGGTTCTTCGGCATAGATGTGGGCCATTTCGCGCAGCTGCGCAATGACCTTGTCCAGCGCCGGCAGCACCACCAGGTCGCGGCTGCTTTTAAGCTGCAGCGCGTGGCTGGTGTTGTTGATGTCCTCGCTGGTGCAGGCAAAGTGCACAAATTCGCTGGCGCCCTGCAGCTCCGGCCTGGCTTCGAATTTCGACTTGATCCAGTACTCGACGGCTTTCACGTCGTGGTTGGTAGTCTTTTCGATTTCCTTGATGGCCGACGCATCGGCCTCCGAGAAGTTTTTGACCAGACCCAGCAAATAAGTGCGGGCGCCCGGGCTCAGCGGCTTGAATTCGGCGAATTTGGCATCGGACAGCGCGATGAACCACGCCACTTCGACCTGAACGCGGCGGTGCATATAGCCCTGTTCGGACATCAGGGGGCGTAACTGGTTCAGTTTGTTCGCGTAGCGGCCGTCCAGTGGGGACAGGGCGTTGATCGTGGAAAAAGGGGGAGAGGAGCTCATGGCCCAATTGTAGGCCGGGTGCCTGCCGCGCCCGCCGCGCCGGAAGCCGCTGCCGCAAGCCCGAAAAGATGTGCATATTTGCGAATCTTCTTGCCCGGCACGTTACACCCCCGTCAGCCTGGCTGCCGGCTTACTCGATAGAATGCTCTTCCCCCGGACCACGATCTCACACCATCATGAAACTCATCGGATCCGCTACCAGCCCCTATGTGCGTAAAGTGCGCATAGTGATGGCCGAGAAAAAGCTCGACTACCAGTTCGTCMTGGAAGATGTCTGGGCAGCCAACACCACCATCCAGGCTTCCAACCCGCTCGGCAAGGTGCCCTGCCTGGTCATGGAAGGCGGCGAAGCCGTATTTGATTCCCGTGTCATCGTCGAATACCTCGACACCCTGTCACCTGTCGGCAAGCTTATCCCCAGCCAGGGCCGTGAGCGCGCTGAAGTCAAAACCTGGGAGGCCCTGGCCGACGGCCTGATCGACGCCGCCATCCTGGCGCGCCTCGAAGCCACCTGGGCCGGCCGCAGCGTCAAGCAGCGCAGCGACGCCTGGATCGACCGCCAGATGGGCAAGATCGAAGCCACCCTCAAGGCCATGAGCACCGGCCTGGGCGACAAGTCGTTCTGCAGCGGCATCCACTTCAGCCTGTCCGACGTCGCGGTCGGCTGCGCGCTCGGCTACCTCGACCTGCGTTTTGCGCAAATC
>NZ_JBFUCA010000812.1:0-1296 GCF_056405475.1 Polaromonas sp. P1_G4 | reverse complement strand
GCCTCAGGCAGGGCCGACAGCAGCATCCGCCCCATCGACGTGCAGTAAGCCGGCAGGCGCGAGCCCACGCCCAGGCTGATGCTCATGATCTTGTGCGTCGGCACACGCAGCACGTAGACGATGTCCGTGCCGTCCAGAGCCGCGGCCGAACACGACTCCTTGACCTCCGCGACCAGCGCTTCCATCACCGGCTCAGCCAGGTTCCAGATCGGCATGGAGGACAGATAGGCAAAGCCCAGATCCAGGATGCGCGGCGTGAGGCTGAACAGCTTGCCGTCGTTGTGCACGTAGCCTAGCGTCTCCAGCGTCAGCAAAATGCGGCGCGCGCCCGCACGGCTCAAGCCACTGCGACCGGCCACTTCAGTCAGTGTTTGCCGCGGTGCTTCAGTGCTGAACGAGCGTATAACCTCCAGCCCGCGCGCAAACGACTGGACGTAGGCGTCTCCGGGCTTCGGGCCGGTACTGGACGTGGATGCAGCGTTTGCCATGGTGATCAAAATCTCCTAGAATTCATTATACGAACTCTTGTTCTTATGTCGAACAATATTTAAGCGGTGGCTCAATGATTTCTGCAAGCCGCCCGCAGCTGGAGACTTTGGAATGATCAACAAAATTGCCGCCTCCGTCGCCGACGCGCTGGCGGATGTGAAAGACGGCTCAACCGTGCTGATTGGCGGCTTCGGCACTGCCGGCATCCCCAATGAGCTGATCGACGGCCTGATAGAGCAGGGCGCCAAAGACCTGACGGTAGTGAACAACAACGCCGGCAATGCCGAAACGGGCCTGGCGGCGCTGCTCAAGGCCGGGCGCGTGCGCAAGATCATCTGCAGCTTTCCGCGCCAGGCTGACAGCCAGGTGTTTGACGGCCTGTACCGCAGCGGCAAGCTCGAGCTCGAACTCGTGCCGCAAGGCAACCTGGCCGAGCGCATACGCGCCGCGGGCGCCGGCATAGGCGCCTTCTTCTGCCCCACGGGTTATGGCACCGAGCTGGCGCGCAACGCCGACGGCAGCGCCAAGGAAACCCGCGAAATCAACGGCAAGCAATACGTGCTTGAGATGCCTATCCGCGGTGACGTGGCCCTTATCAAGGCTGAGCGCGGCGACCGTTGGGGCAACCTCACCTACCGCATGGCCGCACGCAACTTTGGCCCGGTAATGGCGACCGCGTCGGAAAAGACGATTGCCACCGTGCACGAGATCGTCGAGCTCGGCGCGCTGGACCCCGAAGCCGTTGTGACCCCGGGCATCTTTGTCCATCACATCGTGAAGATTCAACGCACCGCCACGCAAGCAGGC
>NZ_JBFUCA010000811.1:0-1296 GCF_056405475.1 Polaromonas sp. P1_G4 | reverse complement strand
TGCAAGCCGCGCTTTTGAGCAAGAGGGCAGAGATCTATTTTGTCAGCATTTCACACCGCCTGCCCAACCCGTTTTTACAGATCGGGACAGACGTAAAAAAGCCGCCTGCAAAAGGCGGCTTTCGGGATGACGGATGGGCCGGGTTCAGAGTTTCTGGGCTTGCATGAAGCGGTCAAACGTGGCTTCCGTGAAACGGAACCACAGGTTCTGTTCGGCACGGAACTTGGAGTAGTCGGCGTAGATCTTCTTCCAGTTTTCGTTCCTTGTGCCGATCTCTTCGTAGAGCGCCATCGACTCCTTGAAAGCSGCGTTCATSACRTCSGCMGGGAAAGGCCGGAGCTTGGYRCCMGCACCCACSAGCTGCTTGAGCGCACCTGGGTTCTTCGCGTCGTATTTGGCCTGCATGTCGCCGTGGGCCTGGGCCGCAGCCGCTTCCACAATCGCCTTGTTCTCGGGCGTGAGGGCGTCGAATGCCTTGTTGTTGATGAAGAAGTCCAGCTCGGGACCACCTTCCCACCAGCCGGGGTAGTAGTAAAAGGGGGCAACTTTGTTRAAGCCCAGCTTCWGGTCRTCGTARGGWCCSAYCCATTCGGCGGCATCRATSGTGCCTTTTTCSAGSGCCTGGTAAATCTCGCCGCCGGGAATGTTCTGCGGCACGCCGCCCAGGCGCTCGATGACCTTGCCGGCAAAACCGCCGACGCGGAATTTGAGGCCCTTCATGTCGGCAATGGACTTGATTTCCTTGCGGAACCAGCCACCCATTTGCGCGCCGGTATTGCCGCACGGAAAGCTGATCATGTTGTATTTGGCGTAGAACTCGCGCATCAGTTTCAAGCCGTTGCCCTCAAAGGTCCAGGCGCTCATCTGGCGGCTGTTCAGGCCAAAAGGAATGGCGCCGCCGATGGCAAAGGTTTCGTCCTTGCCGAAGAAATAGTAAGGCGCCGTATGGGCTGCCTCGATGGAGCCTTGCTGCACGCCGTCGACCACACCAAACGCAGGCATCAGTTCGCCCGCAGCATGGACGGAGATTTCAAACTTGCCGCCTGAAATCGCCTTGACATGCTTGGCAAACGTTTCAGCACCTCCATAGATCGTGTCCAGCGATTTGGGGAAGCTGGATGCCAGGCGCCAGCGAACAGCGGCCTGTGCGTGAACAGCCGGCGCAACGCCTGCTGCCAAAACACCGGCAACGCCGGCGTGTTTGATGAGTGAACGACGATCCATCAGGTTGACTCCGAAAGGTAAAAATGAAAATTCCACTGGGCTCAGGCACCAGTCAGACCGTTTTGCAGGTCT
>NZ_JBFUCA010000810.1:0-1297 GCF_056405475.1 Polaromonas sp. P1_G4 | reverse complement strand
GTCTTCGGGCCGCACACGCTCCATTTGGCCGTCCACACCCTTGACGTCCCAGGTGCCGTTGACCAGCTTGAACTCCTGGAACACCGTCTTGATGGTGTCGAGGTAGTAGTCGGCATCCATGTCGAGCACGGCGTTGTATTCGTCGTAGAACTTGCGGTGCGCCTCGGCGCTGGCGTCGTCGCCCTTGAGCAAATCCTTGAAGTAGTCGTAGTGGCTGCTGGCGTGGCGGTCCGGGTTCATCGCGACGAAGCCGGTGTGCTGCAAAAAGCCGGGGTACACACGACGGCCTGCGCCCGGGAAGTTGCTGGGCACGCGGTAAATCACATTGTTTTCAAACCACTCGTAGCTCTTGTTCATGGCCAGGTTGTTCACTGCCGTGGGCGATTTTCGGGCATCGATCGGGCCGCCCATCATGGTCATGCTCAAGGGCGTCGTTTCGCCTCGGGAGGCCATCAGCGACACGGCAGCGAGCACCGGCACAGTGGGCTGGCAGACGCTGATGACGTGGCAATTGCCGTAAATACCCTGGAGGTGGCGAATGAACTCCTGGACGTAGTTGACGTAGTCGTCCAGGTTGAATGAACCTTCGGAAAGCGGCACGGTGCGCGCATTTTTCCAGTCGGTGATGTAGACCTTGTGGTCTTTGAGCATGGTCTTGACGGTGTCCCGGAGCAAGGTGGCATAGTGGCCTGACAGCGGCGCCACGATCAGCACGGCGGGCTCGCCCTTCAGGCCTGTCAGTGTGGCGGGATCGTCGGTGAAGCGCTTGAAGCGGCGCAGCTCGCAAAAGGGTTTGTCGATTTCCACGCGTTCGTGGATGCTGACCTCGGTGCCGTTGACGTCCACCGTCCGGATGTCAAAGGCCGGTTTTTCGTAGTCTTTGCCCAGCCGGTAAATCAGGCTGTAGCCGGCAGCGACGCGTTGGGCAAACGGGTTTTGGCCCATGGGCGACAGGGGATTGCCGTAGAGCTTTGCAGCGGCTTGCGCAAAGTCGACAAAAGGCTCCATCAAGGTGCGTTGGGCTTCATAGACTTGGTACAGCATCGGGGTCAACCTTGGGTTTAGGGTTACTTCGGTAAATCGTAATATGTTGCAGTGCAATATAACAGGGGGTTGCCGCACTGATTTGAGGATAACCACCAATACCGGGCGGTTTTCACACTGTTGACGCCAAAAGCACCACGATGGTGCCAGCTTGGCTTGCGGACCGAGAAACCGCCACCACCTGCGGAATTGAAAGAACACTTACCATTCTGCCTGCAGCCGGTGGTCTTTGCCCGCCCTGAAGCTGCAGCCC
>NZ_JBFUCA010000809.1:0-1298 GCF_056405475.1 Polaromonas sp. P1_G4 | reverse complement strand
GTTTTGGATTTATTTACTTTTGCACTTAATGTTCATCAATAAATTAAATCCTGACTTAGGGAAAGTCCGGAGCTTGGAAAGATGAGCAAATTTCTATGATTCACACCGCTTCGATCCATAAGTGAATAGATTGTTCATCAATGAACCATTTGTAACAATAAGTTTCCTGATTTTGGTGCCTTCGCCTCATTGAACGGTTCCTTCAACGCAAAAAGGTTTTTTGTCATGCACCCAGGAAGTTTGGAAGGAAAAACAGTATCGATCTGCGCGGCCGCCCAAGGCGTCGGCCAGGCCCGTACGCCGGTTTGCCTGGCCCCGGGTGATTCCGGGCGTTGCTGCAGCGCCTGGTTGGGGCGCACTCCGGGCCAGTCGATGGGCCGTCTGGCCACGGTCAACGACATCGCGCCGATCTGAGCGAGCACCGCGCCTGTCCGGAACCGCCCATGACACCTCTTGTGAGCATCAGCAACCTGTGCAAATCCTTTCCGGGAGTGCGCGCGTTGCACAACGCCAGGCTTGAGGTTGCCGCAGGCGAGGTGCATGCGCTGATGGGCGAGAACGGCGCCGGGAAATCGACCCTGATGAAAGTGCTGGCCGGGGTCTACCAGAAGGATGCGGGCGAGATCAGCATCGACGGTCAGGCGGTCGAGATTGCCAGCCCGCGCGCTGCGCAGGCGCTGGGCATCGGCATCATCCACCAGGAACTCAACCTGATGAGCCATCTGAGCGTGGCGCAGAACATCTTCATCGGACGCGAGCCGCTCGGGCGGCTTGGGCTGTTCATCGATACCGAGAAGATGGCCCGCGACACGAAAGCGATTTTCGACCGCCTGAACCTGAACCTGGAACCGCACACGCTGGTTTGCGACCTGACGGTGGCGCGCCAGCAAATGGTCGAGRTCGCCAAGGCGCTGTCATTTGACTCGCGCGTGCTGATCATGGATGAGCCCACTGCCGCGCTGAACAATGCCGAAATCGACGACTTGTTCCGCATCATCGGCCAGCTCAAGCGCCACGGCGTTGGCATCGTGTACATCTCGCACAAGATGGACGAGCTCAAGCGCATCTCGGACCGCGTGACAGTGATGCGCGACGGCCAGTACATCGGCACCGTGCCGACTGCCACCACCAGCATGGACACCATCATCGGCATGATGGTCGGGCGCGCCCTGCTTGAAGACGAGAGGCCGCCGGCAACCGATCAGGGCCGGGAGACCGTGCTGGAGGTGCGCGGGCTCAATCGCGGCCGTACGATCAAGGATGTCAGCTTCACCGTGCGCAAGGGCGAAATCCTCGGG
>NZ_JBFUCA010000808.1:0-1307 GCF_056405475.1 Polaromonas sp. P1_G4 | reverse complement strand
CTACTACGCTGACCGAAGCAGGTTATGTCGGCGAGGATGTCGAAAACATCATTCAGAAGCTGCTGCAGAGCTGCAATTACGAAGTTGAACGTGCCCAGCAGGGGATTGTCTACATTGACGAAATTGACAAGATTTCGCGCAAGTCCGACAACCCTTCCATCACGCGTGACGTGTCCGGCGAGGGTGTGCAGCAGGCGCTGCTCAAACTGATCGAAGGAACGATGGCGTCGGTGCCGCCACAGGGCGGCCGCAAGCACCCCAACCAGGACTTCCTGCAGGTGGACACCACGAATATCCTGTTTATCTGCGGCGGTGCATTCTCGGGCCTGGAAARGGTCATCGAGAACCGGACCGAAGCTTCCGGGATCGGTTTTGGCGCGGCCGTCAAGAGCAAGAAGGCCCGCAGCCTGACCGAAGCCTTCAAGGATGTCGAGCCTGAAGACCTGATCAAGTTCGGGCTGATTCCTGAGCTGGTCGGCCGGATGCCGGTCGTGGCGACGCTGGCCGAGCTCACAGAAGACGCCTTGGTGCAGATCCTTACAGAACCCAAAAATGCCGTGGTCAAGCAATTCAGCAAGTTGCTGGCCATGGAAGGGGTTGATCTGGAAATCCGGCCCTCCGCACTCAAAGCGATTGCCCGCAGGGCGCTGGCCCGTAAAACCGGTGCGCGCGGCTTGCGTTCCATCCTGGAGCAGTCGCTGATCGACACCATGTTCGACCTGCCGAATGCCAGCAATGTGGATAAAGTGGTGGTGGACGAGTCCACAATCGAAGAAAACAAAGCCCCCTTGCTTGTGTACCGTGAAGCGGCCAAGAAAGCCTGAACATCCCAAAAGGCTGGCCGGAATGCTTGAAAAGCGCCTCCTGCGCCCCATGTCTGGGTTGATTGTGTTTCGCCGGGCCATGCAACTGGCCGTCACGGCTAACGTTTAAGGTTTATATGTCCGGACAAACTTCATTGCCTTCCACCCCCATTGACCTTCCCCTCCTGCCTTTGCGGGATGTGGTGGTCTTTCCGCACATGGTGATCCCCCTGTTCGTGGGCCGCCCCAAGAGCATCAAGGCGCTGGAGTCGGCGATGGAGGCCGAGCGCCGCATCATGCTGGTGGCGCAGAAGGCTGCGGCCAAGGATGAGCCTTCGGTGGAAGATATGTTCCAGGTGGGCTGCGTTGCCACGATCCTGCAACTGCTCAAATTGCCTGACGGTACTGTCAAGGTTTTGGTGGAAGGACAGCAGCGCGCCAGTGTGAACAAGATCGAAGAGGGCGAGCAGCATTTCACGGCCAATGTCACACCTGTAGAGCCCG
>NZ_JBFUCA010000807.1:0-1315 GCF_056405475.1 Polaromonas sp. P1_G4 | reverse complement strand
TTTCAGTGCTGCGGGTGGCTGCAGGAGATGGCTGCTCTTTGTCCTGGTGCTGCTGTCGTCATGCTTTCCGGTTTCGTCGTTTGCTTCGTTTCCTGCGACTGAGGTCAATACTCACTGTGCCGGCGTATATCCGTGCGTGGACTACGGAAGCGTTGACTTCACAACAGGGGGGGCGCTTTATAGCTACCCCTCCTATGAGGCGGCCTGTCTTGCGGTTCCTGCCAATGGTTCGGCCTGGTCTGTGAACTACAACATGGTCTTCGTCAGTTCCGTTGATTCTCAATGTACGGTAGCTTTGTACCTGAAAAGTAACGGAACTTTCGTTGCCAACTCGGTCTACAGCATGGGGTGGCGCACATTGACCGCGCCCACGTACAGCTGCGCTGATGACGGCGTGCCCTCTGGTTCAAGTTGTACCTGCCCACCCGGCTCCCTTCAGAAAGCGACTAATAACGGCTGTTACCAAAGTGAGACGGTTCAGGTCTTTCGCGATAGGAAGAAGGACGCCCCGAAACCTTGTCCCTGCAACCAGCTCTATCCCTTGACGGGCAGCAAACAGGAGGTCGTCGAAACCGGCGTGAGCATAGGCGGGCAGGCGCTGAACCTTATTTATGACAGCGCCAGGCAAACCGCGGCCACGGCTGCTGCCGTGGCGGTCAAGGATTTCGGCGATGCCCCTTCAKTCGGCGCGCAGTGGCTGAGCAGCCTGCACCGCAAGCTGGTCGTCTCCCCGGCCGGTTTTGGTATCCAGCTCTTTCGTGGTGACGGCACAGTTGCCAGCTTCCGCTACCAGTCAGGCGCCTATATCGCCGATGCCGACAACAATGACCGGCTCGTTCCCATCAGCGGCGGCTACCGTTACACCGATGCGGCCGCCAAAAGCATTGAAACCTATAGCAGCGCAGGGCAACTCACAAGTCTGGCTGACGCCTCCGGAAATACATTGAGCTTCACGTACAGCACAGGCGCAAGCAGCATGGCTCCCGCGGCTGGCTACCTGGTGGCGGTCGCAGATAACAACGGGCGCAGCATCCGGTTTGAATACGCCTTGCCTGGCGGCGGTGCTGTCACCGATGGACGCGTGTCGAAGGTAGTCGACGCCTCGGGACAGGCCATCACCGCGGCCTATGACGCCAACGGTAACCTCGCAACCCTGACCTGGCAGGATGGAAAAACCCGCCAGTTTCTTTATGAGAACTCCTCGCTGGCCTGGGCATTGACCGGCGTGGTTGACGAGAGCGGCAGCCGGCTGTCTACCTTCGCCTATGACAGCGCTGGGCGTGCGGTGTCCACGGAATACGCAGGTGGCATCAAC
>NZ_JBFUCA010000806.1:0-1318 GCF_056405475.1 Polaromonas sp. P1_G4 | reverse complement strand
CCTTGTTACCCACCTGGCGCCGCGCATAGTTCACAAGAATCTTGCGTTGCCCGCGCTCTACGAACACCACGAAATACGTCACCAGCACGACCACCGCGACGATCACGATGGCTACCAGAATACTCATGGCGCCGGTGCGAACTAATTCGAGCAAACCACCCATGGCATTCGGCAAGCCTGCCGCAATACCGGCAAAAATCAGGATCGAAATGCCGTTACCCAAACCACGCTCGGTAATCTGCTCACCCAGCCACATCAGGAACATCGTGCCGGCCGTCAGGCTGAACACTGCAGTCATGCGGAAACCAAAACCGGGTGCCAGCACCAGGCCTGGCGAGCTTTCCAGCGCCACGGCAATACCCATGGACTGGAACAGTGCCAAAGCCAGCGTGCCGTAACGCGTGTACTGCGTAATCTTGCGCCGGCCGCTTTCGCCTTCTTTTTTCATCTGCTCGAACGTCGGAACGACGTACGTCAGCAATTGCATGATGATCGAGGCCGAGATGTACGGCATGATGCCCAAGGCAAACACCGTGAATCGCGACAGGGCACCACCCGAGAACATATTGAACAGGTTCAATATGCCGCCTTGCTGGCCCTTGAAAAGCTCTTTCAGCTGGCCAGGGTCAATCCCTGGCACCGGGATGTGCGCGCCAATGCGGTACACCACCAGGGCCAGCAGCAAAAACACAAGCCTGTTGCGCAGATCACCGTACTTGCCGGTTTTCGCGATTTGAGCCGAAGTGGTTGCCACTGATTATCCAGTCAGGTATTAAGCGACAGAGCCGCCGGCGGCTTCGATCACAGCCTTGGCAGCTGCCGTGGCAGAAATGCCGTTCAGCTTGACTGCCTTGGTCAGTTCACCGGTCTTGATGATCTTGACGTTCTTGGCGAGCTGGCCCACCAGGCCGGCAGTCTTCAGAGCCAACAGATCGACTTCGGCCAGGCCGAGCTGCTCCAGCGCGCCGAGGGTGACCTCGGCGTTGAACTTCAGCAAATGCGACTTGAAGCCGCGCTTGGGCAAGCGACGCTGCATAGGCATTTGACCGCCTTCGAAGCCCACCTTGTGATAACCACCGGAGCGGGACTTCTGGCCTTTATGACCACGTCCTGCCGTTTTGCCCAGGCCAGAGCCGATGCCGCGACCAACGCGTCGTTTGGCATGTTTGGCGCCTTCGCTAGGCTTGATTCCGTTCAATTCCATGATGAGTCTCCGCTCAGACAATCTTGACCAGATAGCTGATCTTGTTGATCATGCCGCGCACTGCGGGCGTATCCTGCAATTCGCTGACGCTGTTGACGCCACGAAGGCCCAGAC
>NZ_JBFUCA010000805.1:0-1320 GCF_056405475.1 Polaromonas sp. P1_G4 | reverse complement strand
GTGAAGACCACCTGCTGGACCTGGCGGTGCTCGGGCAGGTCAGCGACACCTCATTGACACGTGACGTCGCTTTCAAGATGGAAAGCTCGGGCCTGCCCAACACTTTTGTGCCGGGGCGCAACCTGCTGTTCCTCACGCTCGCAGCGGCGCTGGCTTACCGGCGAGATTTGCAGGTGCTGGTCACCGGCGTTTGCGAAACCGATTTTTCAGGCTACCCCGATTGCCGCGACGACACCATCAAGGCCATGCAGCTGGCGCTGTCGCTGGGCATGGACAAACGCTTTCTGATCGAGACGCCGTTGATGTGGATCGACAAGGCCGACACCTGGCGGCTGGCGCATGACATCGGTGAAAAATCAGGCGAGCCCAACGGCGGTGAAGCGCTGGTGAACCTGATCGTGGAACACACGCACACATGCTACCTCGGTGATCGTGTGCACCGGCATGCCTGGGGCTATGGCTGCGGCACCTGCCCGGCCTGCGAATTGCGGGCCAGAGGTTTCGCAGGCTATGTGGACGGGCTTTCGAAACCGTAGTCGCGTTCTACCTTTGCGATTCGGGTCTTGTAATGCGTGTACCAGTCGCTGCGACCCGTTTGCTGCGCCACCAGGTGCTCGGCATTCATTTTCCAGGTCTTGATGGACGCCAGGTCTTGCCAATAGCTCACCGTGATGCCCAGGCCTTCGCGGGCTGATTCGACGCCCAGAAAGCCCGGCTGCTGCGTGGCCAGCGCCACCATGCGGTCGGCCATGTCGCCGTAGCCCTTGTCGCCTTCGGTTCGTAATGACGTGAAGATCACGGCGTAGTAAGGGGCTGGGGGTGTGGCTGCAATCACAAAAATACTCCGTGGTTGGTGGCTAAAAAATGCCGCTAGCTTCTGCCGGGTGGCTCGACGATGCTGCGGGTGACAAGCGGGGGTTCTTCACCCAGGTGAAATCCGAGTTTGCGTTCGCGCAGCGCCACGTCGCTGGCCGTCACGCGGTCAAAGCGGCGCAGGTGCTCGGTCCATGACTCGTCAATGATCTGCTCGATGTAATGGCCGGGCTTGTTGACGTCGCGCAGCAGTTCCCACTCAAGTGCACCCTGGCGCAGGCGGCTGCGGCGGCTTTCCTGCATCAGCGCGCGAAAATCGTCGGCGCGCGCCAGGTCTATCTGGTAGTGAATCCTCACCACCACGCGGCCTGCACCGGGCGGCTCTTCGGCCACCGGCGCCTTGAACTGGCGCGACGGGGTCAGGTCTTCTTCAATGCTGAGGTCCGACACGAGGTACTGCGCCACCATCATCACGATCGAGCCGCTGGCGGCGGCCATCAGCAGGCC
>NZ_JBFUCA010000804.1:0-1320 GCF_056405475.1 Polaromonas sp. P1_G4 | reverse complement strand
CGCACGGCGAGGGCTGGAGCCAGACCGTCAACCAGCTGGTGGCCGCCGAGGCCGTGGCGGCACTGACGCGTGAACTGGGCCTGCAGTCTGAATTGCGCAGCCAGGCCGATGGGCTGTGGACGCTTCGGGTGGAGCGCGAGTCGCTGAACCAGGCGGCAGCGCGTGAAAAGCTGCAAGCCGCGCTGCAGGCGCATCTTGGCGACGCGGCCCTGCGGCTCGCGGTGGAAGTGGGGCCCGTCACCGACACCCCGGCGCGCCGCAATGCGGCGGCGCAAGCCGAGCGCCAGCGTGCGGCCGAAGAAATGATCCAGAACGACCCGTTTGTGCAGGACATGATTCGCGACTGGGGCGCCAAAATTGTCCCCGGCAGCATCCGGCCGCTGGCCGCGAAGTCGATATGATCAAAGGCAGGTTTTAAAACCAATTTCTGCCCCCAATTTCGACGCAATTTCAGACGCAAAGCACACCTCGATTTCAAGTTTTAAAGGAACTACCATGTTTAACAAAGGACAACTCGCGGGCCTCATGAAGCAGGCGCAGGCGATGCAGGACAACCTCAAGAAAGCCCAGGAAGAACTGGCATTTGTGGAAGTCACCGCTGAGGCCGGCGCCGGTCTGGTGAAGGTCACCATGACCTGCAAGCACGATGTCAAACGCGTTGAAATTGACCCCAGCCTGCTGACCGACGACAAGGACATGCTGGAAGACCTGGTAGCCGCTGCGTTCAACGCGGCCGTGCGCAAGGCCGAAGAAGTGAGCAACGAGAAAATGGGCAAGCTCACGGCCGGTATGCCCGGTCTGCCTGGCGGCATGAAGCTGCCCTTCTAAAGTTGTGAGCCCCCACGGTCGCTCACTGCGTGTAGCTCCCTGCCCCCCGAGGGGGCCGCTGCGCCTGCGGCCCGGCAAAGCCGGTTCCGCGGCCCCTGCTTGCGAAAGCGGGTACAACGCTCGGTCGCTGCTGCCACATGGCTGACTCCAACGCTCTCGAAGGCCTTACCCAGGCCTTGCGCAAGCTGCCGGGCGTGGGCGCCAAGTCGGCCGCGCGCATGGCTTTTCATTTGCTGCAGCACGACAAGCCCGGCGCGCTGCAGATTGCCCGTGCGCTGGAGCACGCCGTCAATAGCGTGCGGCATTGCACCTTGTGCAACACGCTGACGGAGCAGGAGGTTTGCACCACCTGCGCCAACCCGCAGCGTGACCGCAGCAAACTGTGCGTGGTCGAAACACCGGCCGACCAGGCTGCCCTTGAGCGCACGCTGGCCTACAAGGGCCTTTATTTTGTGCTCATGGGCAAGCTGAGTCCGCTTGACGGCATAGGCC
>NZ_JBFUCA010000803.1:0-1340 GCF_056405475.1 Polaromonas sp. P1_G4 | reverse complement strand
ATTTTTAAACGGGAAGAGACTGGGCGTTTTGAAGAAGTTCCGGCGTTCGTTGCAGAAGACGGTAATTCTGGAATGACGTTTATCTTGTTTGGAATACCGGAAGGCGAAACTAGTGATGCTTACACTCTGGAGTGTTCGGCTGAAACCGAATTATCCATTCAGGAATTCCGAAAAAATTCATTTGGATTAATAAGTAAAATTCTTACTCCGAAAGAAGTTAACTCAAGAGGATATTTTGATTATTCGAATGAGTTGGCAACTGCTCTGAGTGCCAGCGGAGTTAGCGCTTCGAAATCGGCCCCCTAAACCATAGGGACGAATACAGTATGTTGAGTTCCGTCGAAATCTGACCCACTGGGGATGTGGACAAAAACTTGGCCTTCACGGGAGCCTAGCCCAGTTTCCTCAGTGGATACCCATCAAAAATAATATGCACACGCGGCGTATCGGATGGATTGGCTGCCCTGTGCATCACTTGTTGTCAAAGAACCAGAGTTCCCTGGGCTTCACATTGAATCGATTGTTGCCAGACTCCAGTAGATTGCGCTCGCCGCAGCTAAGCACTAGGTGGTAGCGGTCTCTTCCCTCGAGAGACTCTTCGTCGTCGTAGTCGGTAAAGCTGGTTGTGGGCCGGAAGCTTGCGGCTCAGGGCAATCCGAGCGCATGCGCCAGGGTGTCCAGTTGAAGCTTCAAAAACCACGCCTCAAGTGGCTCCCCAAGAAGGGTTGACCTACTCATCGAATTTGCTATCAATTCAATAGCTGCTTGCGCACATCCCTATTGGTCTACAGCCATTATTCGTTTGAAGATCACTGATTTGCAGGTCGCCGTACGACGCTATGAGCCGACAGGCGGTTGCATACCATCGAACCTGACCTAGCTTGTTGCCAGACTCCAGCGCAATCCAACACTCGCCGCCACGATAAACATTCTTCAGGGCGCCGGATGTATTGGGTGGGAGCCATGGATTTCCAGTGCTCCCAAAACAAGTGTCTGTGTTCCTAACTAACCTAACTGGAGTTAAAAATGGGTGGAATTACCAAAGGTGGTCTTTTTGTGGGCAAAGACGAGTCGTACATCCCGAGCAGAAATGCCCAGGACGACGTGAACGAAGGCTGGTCGGTAACCCGGCGGCCTTATCGCTCAACGTCGCAGGGCCAGACGGTCCAGGAAGACATCATTCCCGCTTCGTGCAATTACTGCGACAGTTGCTCCTGCTTCCTGGCCGGCAACCGTGTGTTGATGGCCGACGGCTCCAGCAAGCCGGTGGAAGACGTCGCGGTGGGTGATCTGGTTATGACAAATCTGGGCCCCCGCAAGGTGGCCGCGCTGGAGCAGCC
>NZ_JBFUCA010000802.1:0-1342 GCF_056405475.1 Polaromonas sp. P1_G4 | reverse complement strand
CCTCCAGGATGGGCTTGGACTCGGGCACGGCCTGGCCGGCCTGCTTGAGCATGCGGGCCAGCTGGGTCGACATGTCGCCGTCCTGCACCACCAGGCAGGCGGGTGAATCAACGAGACGGGAGGTGGCGCGCACGTCCTTGGCCTTGTCCTTCAGCGCCTCTTTCAGCTTGTCGAGGATGGGCTTGAACTGCGTCTGCGCTTCTTCGGCGGCTTTTTTCTCGTCTTCGTCCTGCAGTTTGCCCAAATCAACAGCACCCTTGGCCACCGACTGCAGCGGCGTGCCGTCAAAGTCGTGCAGGTAATTGAGCGCCCACTCGTCCACGCGGTCGGCCATCAACAGCACTTCGATGCCTTTCTTGCGGAAGATTTCGAGCTGGGGGCTGTTCTTTGCCGCGGCCAGTGTGTCGGCGGTGATGTAATAAATCGCGTCCTGGCCTTCCTTCATGCGGGCTTTGTAGTCGGCAAAGCCCACGCTGACGGTATCCGTCGTTGAGCTGGCAAAGCGCAGCAGCCTGGCCAGTCGCTCGCGGTTGGCAAAGTCTTCGCCCAGGCCCTCTTTGAGCACGGCGCCGAACTCGCCATAAAAAGCCTTGAACTTGTCCGCGTCATTGGCGGCCAGGTCTTCAATCATGGAGAGCACGCGCTTGGTGCAGCCCTCACGGATCGCCTTGACGGCGCGGCTTTCCTGCAGCAATTCGCGCGAGACATTGAGCGGCAGGTCGGACGAGTCCACCACGCCCTTGACGAAGCGCAAGTAGGTCGGCATCAGCGCCTGGGCGTCGTCCATGATGAAGACGCGCTTGACGTAGAGCTTGACGCCCGCGGCCTTGTCGCGGTTGAACATGTCCATCGGCGCCTTGGCCGGGATGAACAGCAGCTGCGTGTATTCGGTGGCGCCTTCCACGCGGTTGTGCGTGGTGGCCAGCGGCGCTTCGCTGTCGTAACTGATCTGCTTGTAGAACTCGTCGTACTGGTCTTGCGTGATGTCTTTTTTGGCGCGCGTCCACAGCGCCGCGGCCTGGTTGACGGTTTCCCATTCGCCGGTCACCACCATCTCGCCGGGCTGGTCGTTTTCGCCTTCCTTCCATGCTTCTTTCTGCATCAGGATGGGCAGCGAAATGTGGTCGGAGTATTTGTTGATGATGCCTTTGAGTTTCCAGGCGTTCAGGTAGTCGAGCGATTCCTCCTTGAGGTGCAGGATGATGCTGCTTCCGCGCTCGGCACGTTCGAGCTCGCTGACTTCAAACTCGCCAGTGCCGTCGCTGCTCCAGCGCACACCCTGGTTTGCCGGAAGGCCGGCGCGGCGGCTTTCCACTGCGATGCGGTCGGCCACGATAAAGCC
>NZ_JBFUCA010000801.1:0-1345 GCF_056405475.1 Polaromonas sp. P1_G4 | reverse complement strand
CGCTTACCCGGATCCAAAAGCATTTCCAATCGCGTCTTGTTGCTGGCTGCCCTGAGCCACGGGGAAACCACAGTTCACGATCTCCTGGCGTCTGACGACACTGCCGTGATGCTGACGGCGCTCAGGCAGCTTGGCTGCGAAGTAAAACAAGAGGGCAGCACCGCGGTGATCATCGGCCTTGGCGGCCGCAACGTTCACACACCGGTCAAGCTGTTTCTGGGCAATGCTGGTACTGCCATGCGTCCATTGACGGCCGCTCTGGCCTTGCTGGGCGGGGAATTTGAGCTGTCGGGCGTGGCCCGCATGCACGAAAGGCCTATCGGCGACCTGGTTGATGCCCTCCGGCAGCTGGGCTGCTCCATCGACTACCTGGGAAATGAAGGTTTTCCACCCCTGCGCCTGCGTTCCGGCCAATTGAACCTGAAAGACCCCATCCGGGTGCGCGGAGATGTTTCCAGCCAGTTCCTGACCGCCCTGCTGATGGCCCTGCCCATTGTGGCTGTCGACGACATCTGCATTGAGGTCGTGGGAGAGCTGATTTCACGGCCTTACATTGAAATCACGCTCAAGCTGCTCAAACGTTTCGGCATTGACGTGCAGCGCAAAGGCTGGGAGCAGTTCGTCATCCCCGCCGGCAGCCGCTACCAGTCGCCCGGAGAAATCCATGTTGAAGGCGATGCTTCCTCTGCTAGCTATTTCATAGCGCTTGGCGCAATAGCATCGGGCGCTGCAGGCCCAAATGGCATAGAAGTTTTGGGGGTCGGGGCAGACTCCATCCAGGGCGACATCCGTTTCGTGGAGGCCGCACGAATGATGGGCGCGCAAATCGACAGCACGCCCAATTCATTGCGCATCTCGCGCGGTGCGTGGCCGCTCAAGGCGATTGATCTGGATTGCAACCATATTCCCGATGCCGCGATGACGCTGGCCGTGATGGCGCTGTATGCCGAGGGGACCACCACCTTGCGCAACATTGCCAGCTGGCGCGTCAAGGAAACCGACCGCATCRCCGCGATGGCCTGCGAGTTGCAAAAACTCGGCGCCACGGTGGAAGAAGGGGTGGACTATCTCAAAATTACCCCGCCCCTGCCCGGCGAATGGAAAACCGCGCCCATTCACACCTACGACGATCACCGCGTAGCCATGTGTTTTTCGCTGGCCGCTTTCAACCCGGCCCGGTTGCCCATCCGGATTCTTGACCCCAAATGTGTCGGCAAAACATTTCCGGACTACTTCGAGGCCCTGTTCATGGTGGCCAAAGCAGATGTCAACCATATTCCGGTGATCTGCGTCGATGGCCCCACCGCCTCGGGCAAAGGTACCCTGGCAGCTTTGACGGCCCAAC
>NZ_JBFUCA010000800.1:0-1345 GCF_056405475.1 Polaromonas sp. P1_G4 | reverse complement strand
TTCGGGCCACGCAGCTTTTCCGCTGGATTCACCAAAAAGGAGTTGCAGATTTCGGGCAAATGACGGATTTGGCAAAATCCCTGCGCGACAAGCTGGCAGGATCAGCCCAGGTCGTAAGCCCCACGGTGGTTTCCCGCCACGATTCCGCCGATGGCACCATCAAATGGTTATTTGATGTCGGTGCAGGCGATATTATTGAAACTGTTTTTATTCCCGAAACCGACCGAGGAACTTTGTGCATTTCCTCGCAGGCCGGCTGTGCTGTCGGTTGCCGGTTTTGCTCCACGGGTCACCAGGGTTTCAGCCGTAACCTGACCACGGGAGAGATCGTTTCCCAGCTATGGTTTGCCGAGCATTTCCTGCGGCAGCATCTAGGCAGGGATGAACGGGTGATTTCCAACGTCGTCATGATGGGCATGGGTGAGCCCCTGCAGAACTACTCGCAGCTCCTGCCAGCCCTGAAGGTCATGCTTGACGACCATGGTTATGGCCTGTCACGCCGACGGGTGACGGTATCGACATCGGGCGTTGTGCCCATGATTGATCGGTTGGCCGGGGACTGCCCGGTAGCCTTGGCTGTATCGCTGCATGCACCGGAAGATGGGCTGCGCGACAACCTTGTGCCTTTGAATAAAAAATACCCCATAGCCGAACTGCTTGCGGCTTGTACCCGCTATCAGTCATCGGCACCCCGGGACTTCATCACGTTTGAGTATTGCATGCTCGATGGTGTGAACGACCAGCCAGAGCATGCGCGTCAGCTCGTATCGCTGGTTCGGGCCCAGGCGGCGCAAGGGCTCTCCTGCAAATTCAACCTGATTCCCTTTAATCCATTTCCGGCTTCGGGGTTGAAGCGTTCTGACATGCCGCAGGTGATGGCATTTGCGAAAATCCTGATGGATGCGGGTATTGTGACAACCGTCAGAAAAACCCGGGGGGACGATATCGATGCAGCTTGCGGGCAACTGGCTGGCGATGTACAGGACCGCACAGGTGTGGATCAGCGCATGGCGGCGCAGCGGCAAGGTATGCTCGGGGGAATCAAGGTCGTAGTGGCCAAAGGGATGGGTACATGAGATTTCGCGCCAATATGATCTGGGTTCCAGCCTGCTGGCTGGCAGTATTGCTCGCAGGATGCGCCAATCACGCAGGCGCTCCAGGGTCTCCGGGCAACCGCACTGACATTATTACGGAATCAGACGAACCTGATCAGCGCAGGCGTGCGCGTCTTCGGCTTGAATTGGCTTCGGGCTACTTCGAACAGGGGCAAACCAATGTTGCTCTCGACGAAATCAAGCAATCGCTGACCACGGATCCAACTTTTGCGGAGGCCTACAACCTGCGC
>NZ_JBFUCA010000799.1:0-1345 GCF_056405475.1 Polaromonas sp. P1_G4 | reverse complement strand
CCGGTATTCTCTGCGCCTCGCCAGACTACCTGCGCCGCCACGGCACACCCGCACAACCTGAAGACCTGCCCCATCATCAATGCATGCGCATCAAGGCACAGGCCAACCGCCACCGCAGCTGGCGCCTGTTCAACCCGAAGGAAAACAATCGGGAAGTGGAGGTGCAAATCGAGCCCAGCATGCTGGTGAACCATTCGGACACGCTGATACGCGCCTGTGTGGACGGTGCGGGCATCATGAGCCAGTCCATCGACCTGGTGGCCAACCACCTCAACAGCGGCGCGCTGCAACGTATTTTGTCGCCCTGGACCACCGGCACCAACACGCTCTATGCAGCGCTGCCCAGCCGCAAATTCATTCCGGCACGCACCAGTGTGTTTCTGGAATTCATGACCGAGTACACGCGCGCTGTGATCAGGAAGATGGAAGCCCGGCAGGACTAAAACCTGCGCCGGGGCACGGCAAAAGCACTCACCCGGGCGGCCGGTGTGGAAAAGCGGGCTTGCGGCCCCACATAACAGTGGCAGCCTCCCTGGGTGCTGTCGTAGTTCATGGCATTTCACCCTTCGTAAAACACGCCTCACAAATCGCAAAGAAACGTGGGCGAATTTTTTGAACGCCAAAAAGTTCCAGGACTACACGCCGTTATTGTTCCGGTTTCGACAATTGAATGTTCTGCCAATACGCACTTGTGTATCTGCGCCGCGGAACAAGGTTTGATACATCGGTGAGCCACCTGTTCAAAACGCGACTCAGCGATGAAGGCCTCACGGGCACAACGCCCGTCCCGCCTGTTTTCACACTTGTTCTTAAAGGAAATTCACCATGAAATCGACGAAACTTGTTTCCGCATCCGTTCTTGCCCTTGCAGCGCTCGCCTCGGCGAACAGCTTTGCCCAGGACAGCAACTACCCCGGCAATGAAGTGAGCGCCGCCAGCACCTTGAGCCGCGCCGATGTCCGCGCAGAGTTGCTGCAATCACCGCGCGCGTCATACCAGGTCAACAGCGACAGCAGCTATCCTGGCACTGATGCCACCCCCGTTGCAGGTACCAAGACCCGCGCAGAAGTCCGCGCTGAACTGGAGCAGGCACAGCACGAAGGCTACAAGCTGAGCGTTGACAACTCCTACCCCAGCGACTTCAACGTACCTGCCGCACACGGCAGGGCAAATACTGCGGGTTAAGCAGCGCCGCCGCACCGCCAGCCGGCGTGTGCATCTCTCGTTAAACCGCATTGCGACGTCCAGGAAGCCTCCGGCTTTCTGGACGTTGGCCTGCGCGCAGCACCGTCCCTTCCTTCCCTGTTGTCCATCCTGGCGTTGCGTGAGGGACACGCAACAAGTC
>NZ_JBFUCA010000798.1:0-1348 GCF_056405475.1 Polaromonas sp. P1_G4 | reverse complement strand
GACCTGGCTTCGGCCAAACTGTCGGCGCAGGGTGAACTGGCGACCAATTATTTGTCCTTGCGCCAGACAGACGCACAAAAAGTGCTACTCAAGGACACGATTGACGGCTACAAGCGCGCGCTGGACATCACGCAGAACCGCTACAACGCCGGCATCGCGGCCAAAACCGATGTGCTGCAGGCGCAAACACAGCTGGCCAACGCGCAGGCCGACGACGCCGGCCTGGTGCGCCAGCGCGCCCAGCTGGAGCACGCCATTGCGGTGCTGGTCGGTGAAGCGCCCGGCAATTTCTCGATTGCCCCTGTGGCCTGGAATCCTTCAGTGCCTGACGTGCCGGTCGGCATACCGTCCGAGCTGCTGCAGCGCCGCCCCGACATTGCCGCCGCCGAACGCCGCGTGGCCTCTGCCAATGAACAGATCGGCATCGCCAAGAGCGCTTATTACCCCAGCCTGTCGCTGAGCGCCTCGGCCGGCCAGGGCGCCAGCCGGGTGGCGGACCTCTTCAAGGCTTCCAGCAGCGTCTGGTCCATCGGCATCTCGGCCGCGCAAGTGCTCTTCAACGCCGGGGCTACCGGCGCCCGCGTGGAGGGCGCCGAGGCCTCTCACCAGCAGGCAGTGGCGCGTTACCGCCAGGCCGTGCTGGCGGCCTTTCAGGACGTGGAAGATCAGTTGTCGGCAACCCGTGTACTGCTGACCCAGCAGGAGCTGCGCCGCCAGGCGTCGCAGGCAGCCGACCAGGTCGAGCAGCAGGTACTCAACCGCTACCGCAGCGGCCAGGTGAGCTACACCGAAGTCATCACCGCCCAGGCCACCGCGCTGAGCGCGCGCCGTGCACTGGTGCAAGCCATGGCCGACCGCCAGACCACCGCGGTGGCGTTGATCCAGTCGCTGGGCGGGGGTTGGCAAACGGGGCAATAAATTGCATCACCCAGCGGACCCAACAGCGTGCCGCGTTTATGCGGTGTGTTCAAGCGCCTGGCCATCGGAACAGCTCAGGCCCCCGCAACCGTGTATGGTGTCCTTGGGCAAAGCTTGCGGCATGCTCACCACCCCCGTGAGCGGGTCGTAGCCAATACCGCGTAGATGCAGGGCCAGCGCGGCATCCATGGTCTGCGCATGCTGCGGAAACCACAGAGCGAGCTCCCTTGCCATATGGCGCAAAGACGTGAAATCCCCGGCCTGGGCCATGAGCAAGCCTTCTCGCATGACCTGCAGCACCACCTTGTGCTGCACAGTGTGGCAATTGGAGGATGAAAACCGCGTGTCCAGCATCCACCGGTCTTCGCGGCTGAAGTGCTCATCGGTGTGGTCCACCAGCGCTCGCCAGTGGCCCGGCAACGCATCATCC
>NZ_JBFUCA010000797.1:0-1349 GCF_056405475.1 Polaromonas sp. P1_G4 | reverse complement strand
GTCGCCGGTCCTGCAGAAAATAAATGTGGATGCTTTCGAGCCGTTCATGGCGGGGCGGATCGGCATGGAACAAACCTACGACAAAGGCGTGGGTCCCTTGCGTGAATTCATGGTCCGACAGACGCGTGAGCCCGACCTGGCATTGATGGTGGAACTGTCAAAGGCCCCGGTTCCGCAGACCATGGATGACATTAGCAATGTGCAGCTCATCCCCGCATTCATGCTGTCCGAGCTGCGCGCGGCGTTCCAGATCGGCTTTGTGATTTTCCTGCCGTTTTTGCTTATAGACCTCATCGTGTCGAGCATCCTCATGGCCCTGGGGATGATGATGATGCCGCCGACCACCATTGCCCTGCCCATCAAGATACTGATGTTCATCCTGGTCGATGGATGGAGCCTTGTGCTCAAGGCACTGGTTGGCAGCTTTCATTGAGCCCCGTGTCCACCATGCCGAAGACAGCACACAATCAGCCGTCCCAGTCTGCGCCACCTTCAGGACTGGGGGATGATGAGCTGCTGCTGTGGCGAGCGTGGATAGACCAGCGTGCGGCCCCCGCCCGCGAGAAACTTCTTTCCATGCACTTGCCATATGCTCGCATCGTCGCTGCGACTTTTTACGCGCGCCGCACCCACGACGAAGTGGAGTTCGATGACTATCTTCAGCTTGCCAGTGTGGGGCTATTGGAGTCCTTTGATCGCTATGAGCCTTCGCTGGGAGCGCAGTTCAGGACTTTTGCCGCCCGCAGAATGCAGGGTTCCATCCTTAACGGGCTTGCCCGGTTGACGGAGAAGAACCAGCAGATTGCAGTCCAGGGCGAGTTGCGCCGCGAGCGCCTCAATGCCGCCAAAGCGGCGGCGCTGGAGAAACTGGATCCGGCTCTGGCGGCGACCGAAGGCGCCGAGCTTTCATCCAGGATGAACGATCCGAAGTTCCTGTTTTCTTTTCTCGCCGAAGTCGGTATGAGCCTGGCCCTGGGAGTCATGCTCGAAGGCACCGGGATGATAGATGCTGAGGCGTTTCATTCGGAGGCCGCCGAAGCTTCTGCTGAGGTGACTTATTTTAAAAAAACCGAACTGCAACGCTTGCAGCAGACTCTTGCCAATCTCCTCAAAGGGCTCACGGAACAGGAACGAACGGTCATTCGCTATCACTATCTTCAAGAGACCTCGTTCGATGACATTGGAAAGATGCTGGGAGTCAAGCGAAGTCGTGTTTCCCAGATCCACCACCAGGCGCTCCGGAGTTTGAGGCAAGGCCTGGCGCGACAAGGTTGCGATGTGCTGGCTTAAGCCTGACTTTTTTATGAGTTACATGGATGTTTATCAATGAATAACGATCTGTCTACTGA
>NZ_JBFUCA010000796.1:0-1350 GCF_056405475.1 Polaromonas sp. P1_G4 | reverse complement strand
GCGCAGGGATGCCCTCTGGGCGGGCAACAGGGCGGTCCAGACGTTTTCGGTCGTGAGGATCTGGGCGGCACCCGCAAGGTCTGCGAGCCGGGCGGCGGAATTGACGGTGTCACCGAAACAGTCGCCGTCGATTTCAACCACTTCACCCGACTCGATACCCATCTGCATCTGTACCGGGGTGCCGCTGCCGCCCGGCTTGATCGGTTTTTCCTGAAGGCGTTTCTGGATGCTGATGCAGGCCGACAGCGCGTCACCTTCGTTGGGAAACACCACAAAGAGGCCGTCACCCAGCAACTTGACCACCCGCCCCTGGTGTTGCTGGAAAACCTGGCTCAGCACGCCGATGAGCTGGGTCACGAAGTGCGATGCCGTTTCATCGCCCAGCCGTTCGAACATGCTGGTGCTGCCCACAAGATCCGCAAAAACGACTGTGGTCATGAGGGGCGTTAGCCGCGGTGCGCGCTTCTTGTTCTCATGCCAGCGATTCTCACAGAAATTTGCAGTGAAGAGGCCGGTGAAATTCCCGGGCTCTCCGCAACAACCCAGCGGATGCGCCGGGTTTCACAGGCCGCAGTAGACGGGAAAGGGAAATACCGGTAAAGCAATTGCAGGGCGGTATCAAAACCTGCGCTACCTGCTTCATGCGTTTTTAACGGAAAGCATCCCAAAGCAGCTTGCACCCGGTCAGCAGCATGCCGACATACAGCAGACGGTAGAAAAGCACCGGGCTGATGCTCCGGGCCATGCGCACGCCTATCCACACGCCCAGTGGCGCCAGCGGCAGCAAAACCAGCGAAGTCGCCATGTTGCGCAGGTCAAGCAGGCCCAGCCAGGCATACGGAATCCACTTGGAAAGGTTGATGACAAAAAAGAAGGCGGCCATGGTGGCCGTGAACTTCACAGGGCTCAGGCGCATGGGAATCACATAGGCGCTCAGGGGCGGCCCGCCTGCGTGAGACACAAAGCTCGTGAAGCCCGAGGTCACCGTCAGAATGGCGCCCAGCCACTTGGGTGGTGGCGGGCTGTCGGGCCGGGGCGGGAACAACAGTCGCTGCGCCAAAAACAACAAGGTGAATATTCCCACCACCCCAGCCACGACCCTGGCGTCCAGCACCTTGAACAACAGCGCCCCCACCACGGTTCCCACCAAACCAAAAGGGATCAGGAATTTCAGAAACTTCACATCGAAGTCCCGGCGAAAAGCCGCCAGCCCCAGCAAGTCCATCAGCAGCAGGACAGGCATCAGGATGGCGGCGGCCTGGGGCACCGTGACGGCCAGCGCCATGACGGGAACCGCAAGAGAACCGAAGCCGGCCCCAAAACCACTTTTGCTGATGCCCAGCATCAGCA
>NZ_JBFUCA010000795.1:0-1354 GCF_056405475.1 Polaromonas sp. P1_G4 | reverse complement strand
CTCTGATTCCCCTCGCTTCGCTTTCAAGATGGTGATGACCACCATGATGATGACGAACAGCGCTGCCATCCAGATCAAGCTTTTCATTCAACTCCCTCCTTGTGTTGGAGGTCATTTTGGCTGAAAGCACCCGCTCTAGCCTCCTTCAATCTGGGGGTGATTCAACTGCTCAAACGGTAAACCGCACGACTCTGTATCAACTCGAATACACCGACAGCCTCGGCACGGGGGATGTGGTCATTGAGTCCGGCTACAGCGCCGCAGACGCCGCCGTCTACCTCCGCAGCATCTTGGCCCTCGGCATGTCCCCCGTCACCGTTCGCGTGATCGCATGACGCTCACAGTCATGGACCCCTACACCCACGAGGCCCACGCGGCTCGCTGCGGCCAAGCCGCCCGCGATCGCCAGGTCCTCGTGCAGCACGTCGTCGCCCGCAAGGGAAAGATCGTTTACTGCGCCATCATCCGTGCGCCCTGGACCACACCGAGTGGCAAAGACTGCTGGACCCTAGAGACCCTGTGRCCGGAGCGCACCAGGGTCACCGTACCTTGTGGAAACGTCGCGGTGTGTGGCGGACCCACCTGCAGCTGCGCACCAGCCGACAGCGCTGGAGGGGCCCCGCTTGCGGGGATACCAGCGCTGCCGGATGGCTGCCGCAGCGAGGCTTTCCCCGACCCCGCTTTTAGTCAGGCGGGCGTGGTAGCACCGCCTGACAGTCTCACGCATGAGACTCGGCCTGTTTCCAGCCCAGCGGAATTCTGATGGCCTACGACACCATCAAAATCAAGTCCCCCCCGATCGACCGCACCATCATGCGGCGCATCGAGCAACAGTGCATTCTGCGGTCTGGGTGCGACCTTTCCAGCGGCGAAGTCCTGTACGAACTCTTCAGCGGCCAGCTGCTCGGCTCTTGGGACTCCCGCATTTCCGTGATGCCCAAATACGAGGACTACGTCCTGGACAAGCTTGGCCGCCCTCGCCTGCACGCCTGCGAGCCTTACCTCCTGATCGAAGCCAGCGTGCACAAGGTCATGCTGGGCCACAACGTCTACGGTGGCCCTTCTGACTTCAAGGAAGCGGCACGCTACCTTGTGGCTTTGGTCGAGAAGCTGCTGGAGACAGACATGCCGCCAGCGGACTGCTGGACCGTGCACCGGGTAGATGTGGCACACGTCTACAACCTTAGCAAACCCGCCTGCAAAGAGTTCTTTGACAGCATTCAGCTGCGCAACTTCCCCCGCCGCCAGAAGAAAGCGGCCAAGTACGACATGGCCGTCTACTTCGCCGGCAAAACCACCACCGTCAAGTTCTATCACAAGGGTGACGAATTCAAGCTTCACGACTACTCACGCC
>NZ_JBFUCA010000794.1:0-1359 GCF_056405475.1 Polaromonas sp. P1_G4 | reverse complement strand
GCCAGGAGCTGCAGCAAATCACCAAAGACCACTCGCTGCTGCAAGAACAAATTGACGCCGGGCTGATAACTCCCGAGCAGGCACTGACTTCCCTGAACAAGAACTTGGTCACACGCGCCTTGGGCGTCGAAGACACGGTGCTGGTTGAGGTCAATGAGCATCGTGTGGACGCGGGGGACCTTTATCTGATGTGTTCGGATGGGCTCTCGGACATGGTTGCGGATCCGGGCATTGCGGCTATCCTTACAGGCGCAGGGACCTTGGAGCAAAAAGCGAAACAGCTGATTGTTGCGGCGAATGAGGCTGGTGGACGCGATAATATTTCCGTACTGTTGGCATACGCGAAAGAAGACTCGACCAAGCGCGGCCTTTTGTCCAGAATGCTGGGAAAATAGCGATGACTGAAATATTACAAACAGACAGGAGTCGGCCATGCCGAAAATGATCGTCTCTATTGACGGCGTTGTGATCAAGGAAGTCCAGTTGACGAAAGACCGGACTTCTTTGGGCCGTAGGCCCTACAACGACATTGTCATCGACAACCTAGCTGTCAGCGGGGAGCATGCCGTTTTGCAAATGACCGGCAACGAGGTCTATCTAGAGGATCTCAACAGCACCAATGGCACCTATGTCAACGGGAAGGCCGTTAAAAAGCTGCTGCTGCAAAATAGCGATACCGTTGAAATTGGCAAGTACAAAATCAAGTACGTCAACGAAGCTGCACCCGCAGGCTTTGAGAAAACCATGATTATCAAGGCTGGCTCTGCCGGTCTTGTGCCTCCGGCGCCGACAGGTTCGCCAGCGGCATCAACTGAAGCCGGTGGTACGGGCCTCACGGMGGCGATTAAAGTGATGTCAGGTGCTGCAGCTGGCCGTGAAGTGGCATTGGTGAAGGTAGTCACAACCATCGGAAAGCCCGGGGTCGCAGTTGCCGCCATTACCAAGCGGCCGCAGGGTTTTGTCGTTGCCCATGTAGAGGGCACTGGCAAGCCCACGCTTAACGGAGCTCCCATCGGGGCTGAGCCGGTTGTCCTGAAAAATGGGGACATGCTTGAGCTGGCCGGAACGCAAATGCAGTTCGTCCAACACTGACATTGGTGTTGAGAGGTCTCGCACCAAGCGGACCGCAAGCACCCTTCAAACGAGGTCGCATGAGACTCCTCTTCCGGCACTGGCCTCGTATCGCCGTCACGTTGATTCCGCTGGTGTTTGCATTGATGCATGCCAGCGGGGTCGCTCGCATTGGTGTTCTGCAAAGGTTGGACGACATCATCTACGATGCACGCCTGCGCGCGACCATGCCGCATACACTGGACGAACGCATTGTTATCGTTGACATCGATGAGAAGAGCCTTGCGG
>NZ_JBFUCA010000793.1:0-1363 GCF_056405475.1 Polaromonas sp. P1_G4 | reverse complement strand
GCCTTTGTCAGTCGCGGCAATGATCATTTCCCCCAGGGGGCTGTGGAAGGTCGTCTGGACGACGGAGTTGTCGAATTTCATCTTGTTCACCTTTGAATGGTTTCGAGTTTCTGCCTTATCAGGTCTTTTTCGGGCCTGAATAGGCGGCTTAAGCTGACTTGTCTCTTTTACGGGCAAAGACTGGCTCGATCATTCACCGGCGATGTTCGCGCCAAGGCGCTGGACCGTCCAATGAAATCGAAGCGCTGCATTCATTCCCCGAACGCATGAATCGGCATGTTGTCGCTATTGCGCCGTCAGCCGGGGCGCTCGAGCGTGCCGCTCCAGGCGCGTATCACCGCGTAGCTGCGCCAGGGTTTCCATGCATCCGAGGCCAGCTCAGCCTCCCGTGCCGGGTTCTTTTTTTCCTGCACACCCAGCGCCTTGTGTAGCGCCACATCGCCTGAAGGAAACGCATCGGGCCAGCGCAATGTCCGCATGGCTATGTATTGCGCCGTCCAGTCACCGATGCCGGGCAACCCTTTAAGCGTAGCCACCGTCGTGTTGATGTCGGCGCCACTGTGCAATTGAAGGCGTTTTTCTGCCACTGCCTGCGCGATTCCCACGATGGCGGCCTGGCGCTGCCTGACGATGCCCAGTTGCCCGAGCGCATCGCCACTGGCTGCGGCCAGTACGGCCGGGGCGGGAAAGAGGCGCGTCAGCTGTGGCCACGGTGTTTCCACGGGTTCGCCAAAACGGTCCACCATGCGCTGCGCCAGCGTGCGCGCGGCGGCCACGGTGATCTGCTGGCCCAGCACGGCGCGCACCGCCAGCTCGTAGCCATCCAGCGCGCCTGGCACTCGCAGGCCGTCGCCTTCGGGAAAACTGTCGTGCAGTACGCTGTTGATGGTGGCCGGATCAGCGTCCAGGTCAAAGGTGGTGCGCACGCGGCGTATCACCAGCGGCAACACTTCGCGCAGCGAATCGCTGACGCGCAGCACCAACTGCGAACGGCTTTCATCAAAGCTTGCGAGCAGCCAGCCGGCATGCAGCTTGCCGCCCGACTCGATGCTGAAAGTCCGGCCCAGAGCGGGCTGCGCAGCGTCCGCGTCAATGAATTCAATGGCACTGATGCAGCGCTTGCTGAAGAAGGCCAGCATCGCCTGCACGTCATAGGGCGGGCGGTAGCCCAGCCGCACGATGACGCCTTCGCCCACCTCGCCGACCCGGGCCGGGCCCTGGCGCCGAAGCTGCGTGGGGTTGAGTTTGTAGTGCTCCACAAAGGCAGCATTAAAGCGCCGCACGCTGGCAAAACCGCTGATCAGCGCAATCTGCGTGATGGGCAGATTGGTGTCGGCCAGCAATTGTTTGGCCGTGTGCAGCC
>NZ_JBFUCA010000792.1:0-1365 GCF_056405475.1 Polaromonas sp. P1_G4 | reverse complement strand
CATTCTGCTCACTTTAGCGCAGCAGATATTTTTTCCTGTAATTTCCTTCAAGCGAACGGAGTTACTTGGCGCCAAACTCGGGGCGTCGAAGCAGCAAGTAATGAGAATACTTGGCGACAGCGGTGTAGATGATGTTCTACCCGAACTGGTGGGATATCCAGTTATTACCAGGAAGAACATTGCTCAGCTTCAGGACCTCGATGCCGCCCCGGGAATATGCGTAAGTGACTATAAAAACAGTAAAAGCGCGAAATTCAATTTCGATTCAAACAATGGTCCCGTGGGTTTGGTGCACGCATCAGTGAAGGAATTTGCAGCGCTATCCCCGATCAAGACTCGATCCGAGTTGCTGGAGAAGTTACGCGAGCTATTAAGCGATGAGGCAGGGGTTGAAGTATTTGCCTGCATTGCAAGCTCAAGATGGGTTCGACTGAAGAGCGGAATCACCGACAAAGACACAGCCTTGCTACTGAATTACGATGCCTGGACGATAAATGTTCCTGGAGGCTATTCGACCGCGCAACTCCAATTCGCTGATGGCCGGCTATCAGAAATAAATTACCGGTGGCGCCTCTTTGAGTCTTTATAGCTGCGACTATTTGAAACAGGGTTGTGGATCCGTGTGTTGATCCGCTTTTTTCATCGAGCACTGAGCCAATGGTGACTCCTTTGGCGTAGGACTGGCGATCCGCATTTCCGGATTTTGATGGGGTCAAGCGACTGCAAAAAAAGGCAGGTCACATCGACGCGAAACTTAACACCCTCACGTTAAATTCGCGTGAACTCTGTATACCGTCTAGCTATTTCCTCGTTCTCTTTCGTCAATATGTGCTTAATTGTTTCGTCATCAACGACGTTGGAATTGAACAGAGCATATGAAAACGCCCCTCGCAGGCCACCTGCGTCGGTTGCTCTGCATGACAACTCAATCTCGTTGAGACGCCCAGGCATTAGCAGTTTGAACAGCGCATCAAAATCCTCTTGCCGCGCCGCCTCCATGCCTAATGGAACCATGCTGCAACCCGCCTCGTGATCTTGCTCTGTGATGTAGCCGCGTGTGGAAAGTACTTCGACGAAGCGTTCAAAATTGAGGTCCCCTCTACGCACGAAAGCGATCAACGATAGACTTGGTGCGAAGCTCATGCGGTAGTCCCCCTTAATTCACCGAAGCCACAAACACCCACTCCGCATAAGTCTCCTTGTCCTGAAAATCCCGGTACTGAATCGGGAACTCTCTTTTCTTGAAGACGCTCTGCGTGGAGCGACTGTGCACCCCCAAGATGCCGTCCGCACCTTGAACAATCACCCAGTCGACTTCGCCCGTCATGGGGTCTGGATACAGGCGACGCAGGTGACGCACAGGCG
>NZ_JBFUCA010000791.1:0-1366 GCF_056405475.1 Polaromonas sp. P1_G4 | reverse complement strand
GCGCAAGGGGAGATAGAAGGCCAGGTAGGCAACCAAGACAAATGCGGGTTGACTTTCCCAGTGCTGGCTCTGGAGCCACTCGCCTGCCCATAGCAAGGGAACCGCCATCGCAACGCCAATCAACCCACGCGCAACGGCTACAGCAATGGAGCGCCACCACGCCTTCGACACCGATGGCTGAAAGGTCTCGATTCCGAGGCGTGCGACAAACGCGTAGGCCAGCATCTTGATCGGGACGTATGCGATTGCCGCGGCGATTGATAGTGACTCGGACACCAGTGCGCTCTAACGTGCGTGTGACCGGCGACTTGCGCCAGGAGGGAGCGCAGCGACCGTACGCCGCAAGGCGTCCGTGTCGACTAGCTTGTTAGGTTGCAGCGCGCTATTTTCCATATGCGCGCAGACGCTGCAGGAGCTCCGAGGTAACCGGTAGGCGCCCGCAGTAGCTAACGAGACCGTGGTACACAAAGAAGACAGCCTCTTCACCCAACTGGAATCTCGTTCCGCAGATGTTGCTCGGGGCGCTATTCGCCACGAGCTTGACGGGACGGCCTTTGAACGATTCGGCAATTTCGATGCGCGCTTCATAGGGACTGTCGAGTTCGACAATCCGTGCATGAACGATGATCTCCGCCCGAGCGAAGATATCGGCAAGAAACTGCCCCTCGTAGTCCGCACCTGATGCGCACGAGCATGCCATTGCCGTATTGGTACCAGCAACGCCGAGAACGACCAGAAGCAGACGGAGTGCACGAGCGAGCATTCTGCAACCTAACGTAATGTATACCGCAAGGTCTGCGGTATAACATCGCGCCTGCGGTATAACCTGGTCGCTAAAAACCCAACCAAGTGCTTATTATTAAAAGACTTTTCGCCCATTTTGAGTTTTGTTCAGGTCGATAGTAAAAGGACCAAACCCCGCAAATCGATTCTAGCCGGGCAGCGCGGTGATCGCCTCCTCAATATGGACGAGTACAGCTTAAACAGCCGATTCCATTGTGTTTGACCATCGCTCCCCGTAACCGGCCCGGCTGCACCCTTGGGTGCCAGTCGCTGCGCTTTGTGTCACGTCGGCTGCGGGCGCCAGGCCTGCCCCTGTGAAAAAACCGCGCTGCCCCGGTCGCCGCTGAATCCCCCCACAAGACCCCGTCCCGGTGTGAGGGGCACTTGTGGGGGGATTTTTAATACAGCGGCAACCGGGTCATCCCGGTTTTTTCTTGTTGATCGACCAGCACCCCCCTCCGCCCCCTACTCGGGGGAACGAGGAAGCCCGAGCGAGAGGATGTTTTTTTAACTTCCCTCGTTCATCAACTTCCTTTTGGAGATTCCCATGACTGCTGTGATTACCGAAACCGTTTCCGTGGCT
>NZ_JBFUCA010000790.1:0-1367 GCF_056405475.1 Polaromonas sp. P1_G4 | reverse complement strand
GTGCCAGCCAGCGTGACGAAGTCCACTTCGGGGTCCATCAGCAGGTTCATCGCGAAGTTTTGCTCGCGGTTGCGTGTGGTGACGCCCCAGACGGCGTTTTTGAGGTGGTTGTAGTCCTTGAGGGTCTTCAGAACGGCGGTTTTCGCCCGGATTTCCGTCACGCGGGCATACAGCGGGGGTTCGCCGGGGGCCTCAAAAAACACAAACTGGTTGATCAGCAGGCTGCCCACTATGGGGCCCGTGATGCGGTAGAAGGTGTGGCTGCCTTGCTGCCAGCTTTCGACGGTTTTGCTCTGGCGCGTCCAGAAGTCAGCCGGCAGGGCCAGCGAGCCCGAATACAGCAGGTCGCCGTCTTCCAGTGTTTTGTCGTTCTGGTAGTCGTCTGTGGCCAGACCCAGGGCGCGGGCCTTGACGCGCATGTTGATGTCCTTGGACACCAGAACCACCTCGCGCGGCGCGTATTCCTTGCGCAAGGCCTCGACCACGCCCAGGATCTGGTTGTCGGCCTTGCCCTGCGGCAGGCTCATGGGCAGGGTGTAATCCAGCGGTTTGGTCTGGAAAAACAGGCAGCCACCAGCTTCAGGGTGACCGGTGGTGTCCAGTTTCAGGCCTTTGGCAATGTCAGCGCCCTGGGTGCCTGCCAGCGCGTCCAGCGTCCGGCTGGTCTGGCGGGCGTTGCGCGCCACCTCGGTCATGCCCTTTTTGTGGCCGTCGAGCTCTTCAAGCACGATCATGGGCAGGAAGATGTCGTGCTCCTCAAACCGGAACAGGCACATTGGGTCGTGCATCAACACATTGGTGTCGAGCACGAACAATTTGGTGGGACCAGTGCGCTTGGCCTTTTTGGGCTTGGCAGCCGGCTGCGGCAGTGGAATGCTCTCTTTTTTATAGCTGCTTGCGCTCGTCCTTGAAGGGTTGGCAGGCTCTTTTCCTTGAAACGCTGACGGATGCTGGCTGCCATCCCCTGCTGCGCGGCTGTCAAACAGGTCCATCACCGGGGGTTTCTGGGCGGATTCGGCACTTTCCGTCTTGCGTGCTTTGGAGGGCGAGCGGGCAGGCGCGTCAAGCGCGTCGGGGGAGAGCAGGGCGGCACGTTTGGTCGGGGCAGGGGGCAGGGGCATAGTGCTTAAAACTCTCTAAAAAAGAAGGGTTCCAGAAGCGAAAAAGCCGCCTTGAAACCAGGGCGGCTTGTTCTTTTGGCGCAGTTGCGAAGGTCAACAGCATGAGTTCATTATGCACAACTCGCGTGACAGGGCAATCCTTTGCAATTCTTTGTTGCTAACTGGCGTCAGGGCTGTTTCAGGCGGCCTTTTTGAGCGCCTTGACGGCCTTGAGCACGTCGTCCACGTGGCCGGGCACCTTCAGGC
>NZ_JBFUCA010000789.1:0-1374 GCF_056405475.1 Polaromonas sp. P1_G4 | reverse complement strand
CCCTCGATGTGCTGCTGTTTGACCGCTCTTCGCGCCAGGCCAAACTGACCGAGGCCGGCAAGGAATTGCTGCGTGAAGGCAACCGCCTGCTGGCCGAACTCGACGCCGTGGCCAATCGCGTCAAGCGCGTCGCCACCGGCTGGGAACCGCAGCTCACGCTGGCTGTGGACAGCGTGATCTCGCGCACCACCGTGATGGAACTGTGCGAAGCTTTTTTTGCCCTGAACCCACCCACACGCCTGCGGATTCGCGAAGAAGCGCTGTCGGGCACGCTGGAAGCGCTTACCTCCGGCCAGGCAGACCTGGCCATCGGGGTGGCCATGGAACCATCCGTCAATACCTCGGTGCAACACAAGACACTGGGCAGCATTCATTTCATTTATGCCGTGGCGCCCCATCACCCACTGGCAAAAGCTGCTGAACCGATAACGGATGCGATGCTGATGCCCCACCGGGCCGTGGCCGTGGCGGATTCCGTGCAGCGTGGCAGCGGCATCACTGTGGGCCTGCTCGGCGGCCAGGACATTTTTACGGTGCCCGGCATGCAGGAAAAACTGCAGGCCCAACTGCGGGGACTGGGCGGCGGCTTTTTGCCTGAATACCTTGCGCGTCCGCATGTCGCCACCGGGAGGCTGGTCGAGAAAAAAATGCAGCGAGCCCCACGCCTCGTGCCCATGAGCTATGCGTGGCTGCGCGTCGTGGACGGCCATGGCGGGCGGGCGCTGCAGTGGTGGCTGAAGCAACTGGAAAATCCCGCCACACGAAAAGCCCTGCTGGAGCGTGACCAGTCTGCATGAAAACCCGTAGTGGCACGCAATATCTGCGCATGCGCTGCGGCTGCGTGTAGAGTGTGCTTGAAACAGGTTCTTAAAGTTTTCGTTTATGGTTGAGATGTGATGACATACGCCGGGACGCCGCAAATCACTTGAATGATCCGCAGTACGCCCATTCGTCAAACCGCACAAAGTACAAAGATATGACAAAAAAATCCATCCGATCCCCTGAATCCGCGGCTCCGCGCCGCATTGCCGTCATAGGCGCAGGCATTGCGGGCATTGCCTGCGCCCGCACCCTGGTGCAGGCCGGGCACCGCGTCACCGTGTTTGAAAAAAGCCGGGGCGCCGGCGGCCGGATGGCCACACGCGAAAGCGAATTCGGCGGTTTTGACCACGGCACGCAATATTTCACCGTGCGGGACGCGCGCTTTGAAAAAGCCCTGACCACCGCTACCGGGCTGGTCCGGCCCTGGAGCGCCAACACCGTGCGCATCCTCGATGAACTCGGCCGTGTCGTGGCCTCGGCGCTGCCGCCCAAGGAAGCCCACTGGGTCGCCTCACCCGGCATGAACGCACTGGTGCGGCTGTGGGCCCAGCC
>NZ_JBFUCA010000788.1:0-1378 GCF_056405475.1 Polaromonas sp. P1_G4 | reverse complement strand
TGCCGCGCCAGCTTTCCCGCGCACTGTGTGTTACCCATTTGCTGACGCGGTGCGTCACGCGGGGTGCGCAGCCGACCACGATCCAGCGAGTAGGGCTGTGGGCCTCGCCGGCCGGCAGCATGGGTTGCAGCATCTGCAGGGCATATGCGGCATCGTCAATGTACACAATGATGTTGTCCATAAAGTTCTCCTTGAGTTGTCGTCGTTTTAGAAGCTTGCTGGCTGAAAGAGGGGCATACGCCCCCCACGGGTTGCTGGTTTCAATGTGGAATCAGGTCGGCATCCTGCGCGGACCGTGAGCGTCGTGTGGCCCACCACCCTGCGCCCAGCACGCCTGCCACCGCAAGGGCGTAGGTTGCCCACTGCGCTGCAAGGTGCAGGGTTTCAGCCGAAGGCATGGTGCCCGGGCCGCCGTAGATCGGGTCGAGCAGCTGCTCGCTCACAATCATCTTCGCGGCGGTAAAGGCCAGAACGGCGGCGCCGATATTGATGATGATGGGGAAACGTTCCACTAGCTTGAGCACCATGGTGCTGCCAAACACCACGATCGGGATGCTGACCAGCAGGCCGATGACCACCAGGTCAAACGAGCCGTGTGCGGCGCCGGCCACACCCAGCACGTTGTCGATGCCCATCAGGGCGTCGGCCACGACGATGGTTTTCATGGCGCCCCAAAAGGTGTGAGCAACCGGGCCGTCGTGCTCCTTGTCACCCTGGTCGGCCAGCAGCTTGTAGGCAATCCACAGCAGCCCCAGGCCGCCCACCAGCATCAGGCCGGGAATTTTCAGCAGCCACACCACGCCAACCGTCATGGCAGAGCGGACCACAATGGCGCCCACCGTACCCCATACGATGGCTTTTTTCTGCAGGTGGGATGGCAGGTTGCGCGCGGCCAGTGCAATCACGATGGCGTTGTCGCCGGCGAGCACCAGGTCAATGAGGATGATGGCCAGCAGGGCGGACCACCAGGGGGCAGTAAATAGTTCCACGTCACACYCCATGTCAAGTTTCGACTTGGAAATCCGCGCGACGGCGCACGACGGATTTCCGGCTTCGTGAAACCGGAACGGGTGTGATGGGTGGCTGGGGTCGGCGCCCGTGGACGCCGCAGATACCTCGATCAAACCTGTTCAGGTTTCAATCGAAGGTCTGGCTCGACATGCAGTGTCGCTGCATGCCCAACAAGCCGGAAGTGTCAACTTCGTAATGACGACTTGTTGTTAGCGATTTTGCTGTGGTGTCTGTTTTCGTATATTGCAGCAAAACGAGGGAGTTACTCCCCTTCGTCTGGGTATTTGACAATAAAAAAAGATTTTTTGCAACCCGGTCTTGCCGCGCAGCGGCGCGATGCGGGGATATGCCCCCATTTCCCCCATAG
>NZ_JBFUCA010000787.1:0-1387 GCF_056405475.1 Polaromonas sp. P1_G4 | reverse complement strand
GTGAATGACCCATGGCCTCTTGCGGGCTATAGCCGGTATGGTGTTCGAAGGCATTGTTGACAAAGATGATGCGCAAGCCCGGCTTCCCGGAGGGGACCGCTTCCGCGATGAGCACGATATCGTTGAGGCGGGAGATGCTCGTTTCCAGCAGCATGAGCTGCTCCCTGGCCTTGCGCCGTTCGCTGACGTCACGAAAGTAGATGGCGACCCCATCCGGAAACGGGTAGGCGCGGATCTCGAACCATTTGTCCAGCGGTGCATACAGGGCCTCAAATTCCACCTGGTAGTTGCCCGCAACCGCGGCCCGGACCTGCTCGGAAAACGAGGTATTGATGGCGCCCGGAAATTCCTTCCAGATGCTTTTTCCCAGCAAGTCTTTGCTGGGGCGGCCGAGCAGCCGGGCACCCTCCCGGTTGAGATAGGTAAAGCGCCACTGCGTATCCAGCGTATAAAACCCTTCGGTGATGCTCTCCAGGGTGATGCCCAGRCGAGTGGCCAGCCGATGGGCCTCTTCTTCAGTCTGCTGCGTGGCCTGCAGTGCGTGGCTGTGCTGCGCGACCAGTTGCCCGGCAGCAAGGCCCGCCAGCGTTTCGAGATCCTCTTCCTGGTCGGCGCTGAGGCTTCGTGCGACCTTGTCCATGACCGCAAGCGCGCCCAGCAGCGTGCCGTCTTCCCGCGTCAGCGGCAAGCCCCGATAAAACAGGATGTCGGGCGCGCTGCGGGCCGGCAACTGCGGCTGGCGGGGTGGTGTGTCCAGTGTGGCTTCACACAGAGCGACCAGCCCTTCGCGCTCTTGCGGTGAAAAACCGGTGCCGGAACTGAGCGCCGCCTGGCCGCCGTCCAGGGCCACCACGATGGCGATGGGGGCGTCGCAAGCGCGCGCGGCCAGCCGGGCGAGCCGGGCGGCGCCGGAATGAGGCAGGACATGGAGCGCGAGCGCAGGATCAATGACGGGAGCGGGAACGGAAACGGACACGGGCAAACACCTGCTTTTCAGACATTCAATAGACGATGCTGACGCATAGCGGCATTTCTTTTACGCAAGATTTGCAAGCATTGGGCATAAAGCGTTGCAAAACGTTCCGTCACTTACCTGCGCAGGATTTTGTCCTACGCTTCAGGCACGCGGCCCCCCACGCCGGGTTACTGCGTCACCCTTCATCCTGCAGCACTCCCCGGTTATCTCCCGTTTTTTGTATTGTTTCCGTTGTTCTATTTCACGCAAGGATCCATGAGCCCACTCGAACTCGACCAGCTTCAGCAATGCCCCGACATCCCTGCTTTGCGGAAGGCTCTGAAAAACATGTGCGAGCGCTTCGGCTCGGTCACGCAGCTCAACATCCTGCCGGCCGCCCATGCCGGCAAGCAGCAGGCCCTGTGCTTTTTG
>NZ_JBFUCA010000786.1:0-1390 GCF_056405475.1 Polaromonas sp. P1_G4 | reverse complement strand
GGGTGTAGCACCGGGCTGGGCCGTGCTGGCCTGCCTGTTTGCCTGCCTCTGCTACGGCATATCCGCCAGTTACACCAAACGTTATCTGTCAGGCATGCCGCCGCTGGTCACTGCGGCGGGCAGCCAGATTGGCGCCACACTGGGCCTGGCCCTGCCGGCCGCCTGGCTGTGGCCGGCGCAGATGCCGGGCGCGCATGCCTGGCTGGCGCTGCTGGCCGTAGGTGTGGTCTGCACTGGGCTGGCCTATATTTTGTTTTTCCGCCTGATCGAAAAYGCCGGCCCGCCGCGCGCGCTGTCGGTCACCTTCCTGGTGCCGGTGTTTGCCGTGATCTATGGCGTGATCTTCCTCGGTGAGCATGTGACGGCCTGGATGGTGATCTGCGCCGTGGTGATTGTGTGCGGCACGGCGCTGTCGACCGGCCTGCTCAAGCTGGGCCGCAAAGGCCCGACGCAAGGATGACTTCGGCCCGCAAGACCAAGCTCAAGCTGACCGCGCCCAAGCCTCGCAACCCTCTGGTGGCGCCGGCGTCGCAGCGCAAGGCCGGCTCGCACCGCAAATCCGAAGCGAGCCTGCGCAAGAAGGAAAAGATGGCGCTCAAAAAGCAGCTGTTTCAGCTGTAAATATGCGCGTCTCCCGGGTTGGGTGAGAATCGTGGCTCCAACCATCCGATTCAAACAACCAGATCGACTCGCATGCAGCAGTTCGACGTTCATGGCCAGTCGACCTGGCGCCGCACCACTTGATCGACTTCAACAACGTGAATCCAGCGAAACTGATGCCCAATCCCTGTTTCGAGCGAACGCCCAGCCGACAGCTTCGTTGTCCGTCAACGACACGCCCATGCTAAACGTCAGGCCGCACAATCTGCCACCCACCTCATGTCAAGTTCCCACCCTGAAGAGTCGCAGCAACCAAAGCGCGCTACCTGGCGCGGCCTCCTGATAGGCGCTTTTTTGCTCACGATCACCTGGCTCGGCGCTGTAATGCTGGAACCGGATCTTGTGGATGCCTCAGTCCAATCCGCAGATCCTTCCGTCATACGTGTCAACACGCCTATGTATTCTTCGGGCAGTTTCCGGCAACCTCGGCCGCCTGGCGCATTGCCTTATGGTCGTTGGGGCTGCCGGTTTCTTTTTTTTTCGGGGCATGGCTAGGCGCGCGGTGGCAAAGTGCGGCCTAAACCTTACCCAATCCGTACCTGACTCGAACTCCAGGCCTATACAAAATATGAACTATCAATACCTGCTCATTGCGATATCCACGGCATCACTGATGGCATGTGCAATTCCACCGACAACAACGGCTCAACAGAAGGCAGTGATAGCAGGACCCAATGATGCCAATGCGAAAAGCTTCCTCCTTACACAGGTGGTCACGCAAGTTCCACTT
>NZ_JBFUCA010000785.1:0-1394 GCF_056405475.1 Polaromonas sp. P1_G4 | reverse complement strand
GAACAACCTGCCGGGCAAAGCCGGTCATTCCCTGACGGAGAACGACTGGCTGATGAGCATTCGCAGCCGTGTCGGCATCCCGGGCGGGACCTGTGAGTTTGATTTGCCGGCCTACTATGCGTGGCAGCACCTTGACACCGAAACACGCCAGCAAGACCTGCAGCGCTGGATCACGCCGCTGGTGCCGCTGGCCGAATCCATACGTGTACTGCTAACGCTGTTGCGTGACTCCGGGGCGCCTCAAAAAGTGGTGGCGCCCGGCGGGCAATACCAGCAGACGTTGCCGCAGGGGCGCACCTTTCAGCTGTTGCGCCTGCGGATAGACCCGGCTCTGGGGTTGATTCCCGAAATCAGCGGTAACCGGCTGATTGTGTCGGTGCGCCTCATGCGCCACGGCAGTGACGACCGGCTGCACGCCAGCACCGAAGATTCTGCGTTTGAGCTGACGCTTTGCTCCTGATTTCAGGACTTGCTGCCTCATCGCCATCACACCCGATTGATCCCCAGACCTGTCTACAAACATGCCTGCGATGAAGAAAGATTCTCCGCCTCTCAAACGGGTCATATGTCCTGGCTGCGGCGGTGAAAGCATTTACGCACCCAGCAACCCTTTTCGCCCATTTTGCAGCGAGCGTTGCAAGAACATAGACTTGGGCGCCTGGGCCAGCGAAGGGTTCCGCCTGCCGGCGGATGTGCCACCGGATGATGAACAATTTGGAGACCCCAAGCTGCAATAAAGCTTGAGGCGAAACGCGGTGTCACCTGCGTTTGCGAAAGAATAAAAAGGGAGGAAAAAGTATGAACAGGAATTTTTGCAATGCGCTGGCTGCCGTTTTGGCCATGGCGCTGCTGGGCGGTAATGTGCAGGCTCAATCGGCCCAGGATGGGGTAAAGCCCGCCAAGGCCAAAAAAACCAGGAAGACCGCCGCTCAATCCGGTGCGGTAAATTCAGGCGGCAAAGTCAAATTCATCTCAGGGTCCGGCGAGACAGCCGGCCAGCGCGATGTCCGGCTCAAACGCGAATGCAAGGGCGCGGTAGATGCAGGCGCCTGCGCGGGCTACACGCGCTGATCCATCGATGGCGCCGGTGCGAAGCCGGCACAACGCCTGCAATGCTCAGTTGGTGGTGGGGGTTCCCAGCACCTGTTGCAGCTCGCCGTTCTGGTACATCTCCATCATGATGTCCGAGCCGCCGATGAATTCGCCTTTCACGTAGAGCTGTGGAATAGTTGGCCAGTTGCTGAACTCCTTGATGCCGTGGCGGATTTCCTCATCTTCCAGCACGTTCACGGTGGCGGGCTTGTTCACGCCGCAGGCCTTCAGCACCTGGATGGCACGGCCGGAAAAACCGCACATCGGGAATTGGGCCGTGCCTTTCATGAAAAGGACCACAT
>NZ_JBFUCA010000784.1:0-1399 GCF_056405475.1 Polaromonas sp. P1_G4 | reverse complement strand
GTTCATGGACACCCTGGATTTGGCGCTGGCATTTTCCAAAACAAAGTCCATGCAGGCCCCCGTGCCAGAAAAAACCGCATGAACACCGAATTCGACATCCTGAACGGCAGCATCCTGGTGGTGGACGACCAGCCCGTCAATGTGCAGTTACTCGAGCAGTTGCTGGCAGGCGCCGGCTATACCCAGGTCAGATCCACCATGAATTCGCTGGAGGTAGCCGCGCTGCACGCAGAGCACCGCTTCGACCTGATCCTGCTCGACCTGAAAATGCCCGGCATGGACGGCTTCCAGGTGATGGAAGCACTCAAGGAAGACCAGCACGATAAATACCTCTCTGTCATCGTGCTGACCGCGGAGCCGGCCCACAAGCTGCGCGCCTTGCAGGCCGGCGCCAAGGATTTCATCAGCAAACCGTTTGACCTGGTCGAAGTCAAGACGCGCATCCACAATGCGCTGGAAGTGCGCCTGCTGTATAAAAAGCTGGAAAACTACAGCAAGCTGCTGGAGCTGGCCATGCAACAGAGCACCGCAGAAACCGACGAAGCGCGAAGCCGCTAATAGCGTCTGGCTGGACCAGGCGGCCAGGCCCATCCCTCTAGTCTGCGGCCCGCATTTACTGCTTGAGCTTTTCAAGCAGGAAGTCGATGAACAAGCGCACCCGCAAGGGCACGTGCCGACCATGCGGGTACAGCAGTGAAAATGGCCGGGACCGCCCCGCAAAAGGCTGCAACACCTCTTGCAGCCGGCCCTGGCGCAAGTCTTCCTCGACGATAAAACGGTAAGTCTGCAGCAGGCCCGCGCCATGCCGGGCCAGCGTCACCCCACCCAGCAGGTCTTCCGAGCAGCAATATCCACCGCTGGTCGCCACCTCCAGCGCCTTGCCTGCATCGCTGAACAGCCACGGAATTTTCTGCCCGCTGCTGGGCAACAAAAACTGGATGCAGTCATGCTGCTGCAAGACCTCTAGCGAGGTTGGGGTTCCCGCCTGCTGCAGGTACGAAGGCGCAGCCACCACCACCAGCGCGGCATCTTCCAGCTTGCGCGCGACCAGGCCTGAGTCGGGCTGTGCGCGCCCGCGTATAGCCAGGTCGTAGCCCTCGTCGGCAAAGTTGACATTGCGGTTGCTCAGGTTGACCTCAACCTGCACCGCTGGATAGAGAGCCCGAAAAGCCGGCAGCAGAGGCAGCACGCGGTAATGCCCGTAAGGCGTGGGCAGGCTGATGCGCAGCACGCCGGCAGGCACCAATTGCTGACCCGTGGCTTCGCGCTCGGCCTCCACCAGCTGCCCCAGGGCCTGCCGCGCCTGCTCAAAATAAGCGCGGCCGGCCTCGGTCAGCCGTATCTGCCGCGTCGTGCGCGTGAAGAGCCGCACGCCCAGCCTTTCCTCCAGACGCGACAC
>NZ_JBFUCA010000783.1:0-1400 GCF_056405475.1 Polaromonas sp. P1_G4 | reverse complement strand
GACAGGCTGCGTGTTCGTGGTCAGCGCCAGCGCCTCCTTGGGGCCGTCCTTGATCAGTCGGCCGACATCCTCGCCAAGCGCCTCGGAAGCTTCGGCCAGCGCCTGCACAACCACCGGATGGTCGCCCCAGGCGTCCAGCATGCCGACCGACTGCGAACCCTGGCCGGGAAAAACAATAGCAAACGATTTCAAATGATTACTCCATGGGTCGAATTCTTGGATCGCTGAAAAGCATCCGCATGCATTTTAAGAAGATGAACAGTCATTTTTTGAAGCACAGTCTGTCAGACTGACGACGGTATAGCGCCATTGTGCGCACCACGCAGCCGTGCAAAACCCCATCCGACAGCCGATTTGACGCACTGATAGATAGCCGCAACGGCCAGCCAGGGGTCTATCAGGTAGTCCCACAAATTGGTGGACTCCAGCGACCCCGCAGCCCAGGCCAGTAAAGCCAGAGCGATCAGCAAGGGCAGCAAACGAAATCCCCTGGCCCAGCATGCCAGCGACAGCGCCAGAAGCACCGCCCAGAGAACTGGCGAACCCCAGCCCAGCCGGTAGGCATCCCAGTCACCCCAGCCCAGGGCCAACGGGTACAAGAACAATGCGCCCACAGCAAGGACAACACTCACCAGCATGCACTCGCGGGTATCCGTCAAGCGGACGCCCGACAGGCGCTGGTACATGCCAAGACAGGCGAGTGCCACCAAAGAAATGCTCAGGTCCGAGCTGATGCCGCGCACATAGGCCACGAGCGGTAAACGGGCCGGCCCCACCGGGCACCACAGAAGTACAAACACCGCGGCAGTAGCAAACTTGCGCCACAGCGTGGCGCCATGCCGCCAGCTCAGCAGCCGCAGACACCCGGCGCTGAGCACCAGGTTGATGCCGAACAAGGCGATCAGATCATTTGCCGGAGGAAGCATGGCCGGTCGCCGCTTGCGCGGCCTGGAGGGTTTGCAGGGGATCCAGCCGCACGTGCTTGATGCGCGTGCGATGCCAGGTATAGACGAGATGCAGGTAGCCGTCGCGGGTTTGCAGCAAGTAAGGATAAGAAAATTCCTGGGAGCAGCTCTGGTCTCCGCACAACTGGCGCCGGGCACTGGCTACATAGGACTGGGCTTCGCCGTCGCTGGCGCCGCGGGCTTTGAGCTCCTGAGTCAGCAGGCGCTCATAGTCGATGAGGGACGTGCGCAACTGCGGGTTGGCGGACGATTCGACGATCCATGGGCTTAGCCCGTCAAACGAGCCGCCCGCCGCCGTTTGCAACAAGGCCAGCATTTCGCGATTTCGGGGCGCCGGGTTCAGGGCCAACCATTGCGTGCCGATGTTCGTCATGACGCCGGCCACAGCGGAGTCCGGATTGGGCCAGGTGCTTGCATGCGCGCGCGACCAGGTCT
>NZ_JBFUCA010000782.1:0-1400 GCF_056405475.1 Polaromonas sp. P1_G4 | reverse complement strand
GTCTTCACCGAGCGATGCCAACAGTGCATGGTCTTCCGCGGCCACTTCCAGCGCGACATTGGCCTGCAGCGAAGAGCCTACCTTGCCGTCGGTGCGCAGGGCTTCGATGTCCTTGTTGACCGCATCGCGGATTTCGCGGATGCGCGACCACTTGGCGAGCAGAGCCGCGTCGGGCGCAGGAAATTCGGCATACGTTTCCATGAAGATGGACTCGGACTGCCCGAACACCTTCCAGGCCTCTTCCGCCGTGAAGCTCAGGAAGGGCGCCATCCAGCGCAGCATCGCGTGCGTGATCTGCCAGAGCGCGGTTTGCGCGCTGCGGCGGGCCAGCGATTTGGGGCCGGTGGTGTAGAGCCGGTCTTTCAGGATGTCGAGGTAGAAAGAGCCCAGGTCTTCGCTGCAATAGATCTGCAGCTTGGAGACCACCGGGTGGAATTCATACACCTCATAGTGCGCCAGGATGTCGGCCTGCAGCTGCGATGCCCGGCTGAGCGCATAGCGGTCGATTTCCAGCATCTGCTCAAATGGCACGGCGTCTTTGGCCGGGTCGAAGTCGCTCACGTTGGCCATCAAGAAGCGCAGCGTGTTGCGGATGCGGCGGTAGGCGTCCACCACGCGGGCCAGGATCTTGTCGTCGATGCCCAGGTCGCCCGAATAGTCGGTCGAGGCGCACCAGAGGCGGATGATCTCGGCGCCCAGCTTGTCACTCACCTCTTGCGGCACCACCACGTTGCCTTCGCTCTTGCTCATCTTGCGGCCCTTGCCGTCTACCGTGAAGCCATGCGTGAGCAACCCTTTGTAAGGCGCATGGTCGTACATCGCGCAGGCGGTGAGCAGTGACGAATGGAACCAGCCGCGGTGCTGGTCGTGGCCTTCCAGGTACAGGTCGGCCGGCCAGGTCGATTGCGCGGCGTGGCTGTGGCGCAGCACGTGGTCGTGTGTGGTGCCGGAGTCAAACCACACGTCGAGGATGTCGGTGCTCTTGATGTAATCAGGGGCATCCTTGCCGATGATGGACTCGGCCGTGGCCTTGCTCCAGGCTTCGATGCCGCCGGCCTCCACCATGGCGGCTGCCTGGTCCATGATTTCCATGGTGCGCGGATGCAGCTCGCCGGTGGCGGTGTGGATGAAGAAGGGCAGGGGCACCMCCCAGTTGCGCTGGCGGCTGATGCACCAGTCGGGCCGGCCGGCGATCATGTCGCGCAGGCGGACTTTGCCGTTTTCCGGGTAGAAACTGGTTTCTTCGATGGCCGCCAGGGCCAGCTTGCGCAGGGTTTGCGGCGCCTTGTCTTTGGTGAAAACGCCTTCGCCTTCGTCCATGCGCACAAACCACTGGGCCGCCGCGCGGTAGATCACCGGCGTCTTGTGGCGCCAGCAGTGCGGGTAGCTGTGCAGGATGT
>NZ_JBFUCA010000781.1:0-1403 GCF_056405475.1 Polaromonas sp. P1_G4 | reverse complement strand
GGAGCGAAAGCGCAGCGCCTGCAGGCGCGCATTGACCTGCCGGTAGGTGGTGGTGAGCACCGGGTTCTTCGCGGCCGCGTTGATGGCGCTGTGAATGGCGGAGTTGAGCCGGTAGTAGTTGGGCAGGTCGCGGCGTGTGTAGGCGGCCAGCATTTCAAAGTGCATGGCCTTGATTTCGGCCAGCTCGTCGTCGGTGATGCGCTGCGCGGCCAGTTCGCCCGATTGCGCCTCCAGCCCGGCCATGACCTCAAAGGTATTCAGCACGTCGGCTTCGGTGAGTTCCACCGCTATCGCACCGCGGTTGGGCAAGAGCTCGACCAGGCCTTCAGCGGCCAGCATCTTGATGGCCTCGCGCAGCGGCGTGCGCGAGACATTCAAAACTTCGCTGAGTTCGCGTTCATTGAGCTTGGCGCCCGGCTGGATGCGGTTTTCAACCAGCATCTGGCGCAGGCGGTGCGCCACCTGTTCGTGAAGGGCAGCGCGGGGGATGGGAATGATTTCGGCAGCCATGAGCAAATTTTGTATGCAAAAAACAGGGGTGTCAAATCAATTTGTAACCCTTTGCTCTATTGACAAATGAATTTTGTATGCAAAAAATAGCGTCCTACTTCTGGAGTTTTTCGCCATGTTGACGCTTGACTTTCACCCCACCGGACGTCATTTTCTACAAATTCCCGGCCCTTCGCCGGTGCCTGACCGTGTCCTGCGGGCCATGAGCCTGCCCACCATCGACCACCGCGGCCCTGAATTCGCGGCGCTGGGCCTCAAGGTGCTGGCCGACATCAAGAAGATCTTCCAGACCCAACAACCCGTCATCATTTACCCGGCCTCCGGTACCGGCGCCTGGGAAGCTGCACTTTCCAATACGCTGAATGCGGGTGACCATGTGCTGATGTACGAAACCGGCCACTTTGCTGCGCTGTGGCAAAAGCTGGCCGCGCGCCTGGGCCTCAAAACCGAAGTCATCGGCTATCCCGGCGCCGACGTCTGGCGCCACGGCGTGCAGGCCCACCTGATTGAAGAGCGCCTGAAGGCCGACACCCAGCACAGCATCAAGGCCGTCTGCGTGGTGCACAACGAAACTTCCACCGGCGTGACCAGCAACATTGCCGCCGTGCGCAAGGCGATTGACGCCGCCAGGCATCCGGCCCTGCTGCTGGTCGACACCATTTCGGGCCTGGCCTCGGCCGACTACCGCCACGACGAGTGGGGCGTCGACGTCAGCATCAGCGGCTCGCAAAAAGGCCTGATGCTGCCGCCCGGCATCAGCTTTAACGCCGTGTCGGCCAAAGCCATCGAAGCCAGCAAAAAGGCCACGCTTCCCAAAGCCTTCTGGGCCTGGGACGAAATCATCGAAATGAACAAGACCGGTTACTGGCCGTCTACCCCCAACACCAACCTGC
>NZ_JBFUCA010000780.1:0-1406 GCF_056405475.1 Polaromonas sp. P1_G4 | reverse complement strand
ATCTTGATCAGCGATTCCACAATGGCCTGCGGCGAAACCAGCTTCGCGGCGGCGCGGTCGGCCTTGAATTCGCGCTCGCGGCTGTCACGCATCAGCGCGAATTCAAATATCACCCGGTACAGGTACATCAGGTGATAGACCGCAACCGTCAGACCACCGCCACGCATCAGGCCGAGGTAGTGGTCGTACTGCACAAGCTTGGGCCCAAGCCGGGCGCTGCTGGCGGCATCACCACCGCGAAAATGCGCGAGCTCATGGCCCAGCACGGCATCGGCCTGGGCACGGTCCAGCAGCCGCAGCAGCGGAAGGCTGACAAACAACGTGCGGCCGGTCAGCGCCTGGCCGGCCACGGTAAGCGGCGCTTCGGTGACAAAAAAATTGGTGTCAATGCCCGCCACGATCTGTTTGGGCGGCGCGGTCTTCAGGCGCGCGGCCAGAGCGCGTGTGTTGGCCCAAAGGCCCGGCGCGTCGCCGTCGCTGACCAGCTCCCCGTCAATGGTGTTTGCCATGGCGGGGCGCCGCAGCAGCCCGGCAATGGCAAAGAACACCGCGACAGCCACCACAAAGCCGATCAGCGCGATCAGCTTGATGTAATACACGTGAAAGAAGAATGCCGTCACCCAAAAGGACAGCCAGACAAGCATGGTGCCCTGCACCAGCATTTGCGCCGCGCTGGCCAGGCTCAGCAGGCGCCAGCCGGTCACAAAACTCAGGTACCGGGCCTTGCGGTTCCAGAAAGCCACGGCGCCCAGCAGCAGTTCCACCAGCAAGATGGCCACACCGCCGGCAATCGTCCATTTGGCGATGAGATGCGCTGCGTAAAACTGCCAGACTTCGGAGAACGGCTCGCAGAACATGTCCCTGTCCTGCACGAGGTCGGCGTTGGCGTCGGCACATATGCGGGAGACCGGGTTGTCACGGTAAAACTTCTTGGTGTGCGCCTTGCTTTCGGCGGACATGCTCGAGTCCTGGTCGACCTGCCGCTCTATCGACTGGATGATGGTGCGGTCGAGTTGCTGCTGTGCATGCCTGGCGAACAGCAAGGTTGAGCCCGGAACCAGAAACAGCGTCACCAGCGCGAGGGCCAGAACTTTCAGCAGGTCCTTCCTGATCCTGCTGCTCACCGTATTGCCGTCTTCTCCACTGCCTGCCATGCTCCGCTCCCTGTTTTTTAGTCATTAACCGCTTTGCTCGAGTGGCTAATATACCGGCCCTCGCCTGCTTTCCAAGGCGGGCGAAGCGAGCGCTGAGCGGTCACACCGGCCAGACCACGCCCTTGTCGTTCAGGATGGCATCGAGCGGAATGTCGTGCGGCTCGGGCTCCATGTCGGGCAGCCAGCCCTGGGTATAGCCCAGGCCCACTGTGAAAGGCCGTGGTTCCAGGCCCACTGTGAAAGGCCGTGGTT
>NZ_JBFUCA010000779.1:0-1406 GCF_056405475.1 Polaromonas sp. P1_G4 | reverse complement strand
CCGGTAGATGCCTCGCTCGAATTTGGCGACGGGAAACGGCCGGGCCTGCACAACGACTTTGTTTTGCCCCTGGCCATGGCTCCGTATGCCGCACCGGCATGGATAGCCAAAAACGGAAAGTCGCTGACGTCCCGAACGCCTTTATCCGCCCTGGTACACCACACAACGGTATTGGACGCCTGGCAAAAGTGGTTCGACTACGCAGGCATGGAAATCGGCACCGGGCAAGAGGGGCCACGCTATGAGTTGATGTCGATGGCCCTGAATGCCGCGGTGGTGGGCCTGGGCGCAGTGCTGCTGCCTGATTTCATGGCCAAGGATGCGGTCGCCACCGGCCGCTTGCGCCAGCTTTCGAAGAAACAATGGGTGTCTACGCGCGGCTACTACCTGGTATATCCAGAAGAGTCGGCCGGGCTTGAAGCCCTCAAGGTATTTCGCACCTGGCTGCTGGCGGAAGCGACAGCTGGGCAGGTCTGAGACAAGGGCAAGTTGCAGGCCTATCCGCCGGCAGACTTGAGCGCCACCAGCACCACAACGACCACAGCCAGAACCAGCGAAACACCCCGCCAAAACGCCACCGGGTTGCGCTCAAGCAAGGCCGGACGGGTCTTGTCCAGGAATGACTGGTTGGGGTGACGCAGGTCGTACAAGAACTCCGACAGCTCACCATAGCGCTTGGCGGGATCGGGGTGAACGGCCTTGCGCAGCACGCCGTCTATCCATGCGGGTATGTCACGGTCTTCGTACAGAACGGAGTCATAGCGCAGCTTGCTTTGTGCGGCCCGGGTCCRGCACTTGGCCACTTCGGCGCCGTAGGGCAGCTTGCCTGTCAGCATCTGGTAGGTGATGACGCCGAGCGAGAAAAGGTCTGAACGCGTGGTGCCGCCCTCGCCCACAAAATACTCCGGCGCCGAATACTGGGCCGTGCCCAGAATGTCGTTGTGCCCGCCGGGCGCATCTGCTTCCATGAGGCTGGCTACGCGGGTTGAGCCAAAGTCAATGATTTTGGCCGTGCCGGTCTTGTCGATCATGACGTTCTCGGGTCGCAGGTCCTGGTGCAGCATCTCCAGCCGGTGAAACGCGCGCAGGCCTTTGGCGATTTGCTCCACCAGCCCGCGCACGGCTTCCAGGCCGGGCCGGGGGTTGTCGATCATCCACTGACTCAGTGTTTGCCCGTCGATGTATTCGGTGGCCACGTACACGTAATGACGCTTTCGGGTCGGCACATAAGGCTTCAACACATGCGCGCTGTTGATGCGCCTGGCGATCCACTCCTCCGTCAAAAACCTTTCAAGGTAGGCCGGGTCACCGCCCAGATCTATCGACGGTGTTTTAAGGATGACGAGCGCGCCCGTGTCGTTGTCGGTGGCCAGGTAGATGTGGCTGCGGCTGCTGCCGTGCACTTC
>NZ_JBFUCA010000778.1:0-1411 GCF_056405475.1 Polaromonas sp. P1_G4 | reverse complement strand
CTGTCAGACACCTCGCGCCAGCAGATGCGCCAGTGGCTGATCGCCAGCAAGACATCCGACCGGCGATTGCGCGCCCTGCTGCCGCGGGACTGCCTGGTTGGCGACAAGACGGGTACAGGCGCCCATGGCACCACCAACGACATCGGCGTTTTGTGGCCTGCGGGATGCGCGCCTGTGGTGATCACGGTGTATTTGACCAAGAGCCCAAAGCCCTTGGAGGAACGCGAGGCCATCGTGGCAAAGGCCGGTCAATTGGCGGCTTCTTTGGCCACGCCGGTTTGAGAACACGAGACAACAAAGTTGGCCGCCTCCGGGCGGCTTTTTGGTTTGCGGGGAAACACATTCTCAAACGACAAAGCTGTCACCAAGGTAAAGAGGTCGGGCACGAGAGCCTGCAATCTATTGCCGGGATTTGGCGCTTAACGAAAACGTTGATTTCCAACGAATTTTCTATTGGAATTGATGAAATTATTGAAAACAAAATACCGTACCAACTAGAGACTGGTTACAACAATTGCGGCTCAATGTAATACTAAAGATCGATAATCAGGGAGATTCCTAGAAGAGTTCACATACAACATGAAAATAAACCCGCAGGTGGTGGTCGATGGACTCATCGACCACATCACCGCCGCAGTTCTCATTGCCCCTGAAGTTGAAAAATTACTTCAGCGAGAGAACAAGGACCGGTTCAACCGGGCTGGCTATCAACTTCTTGGAGCACTTCCCGATGGCCCCACGAAGCTCGACTTCTTCTGCGAAATAACACTTCAGGCAGAGAAGCAACGCAGCTCCTTCCTTGTGAAGATCCTCGGCCAGGCGGGTTATGAAGACTCGCGCTGGAGAATCACCCAGATCTATGACGTTGAGGTGGATCCACTGGACCGCGGGGATACAGGATTTTCGAGCGTGATCTGAAACGGGCTGCGTGGACACCATTCGCCACAGGAGCGGCAATGGAGATCGCAGGCCGCAAGAGCGCAAGTAGATGATCAACCAGCTCTCCGCGTATCGTCCATCCATTTTTCGGGAAAGAAAAATGGCACCCCGACAATTATTAAATCAGGCGCTTTTTAATACGAAAACAGAAACGTCACCGTTGTCGTTGAGCAAAAGGTTTTTCTCAAACAAACGGGCATCCAGATGCTTGTATCTAATGCCTTCACTGTCTACCGCCTCTAGCGCCATCGTCAAGACCGAGCCTTCAACAGAATAATTGAAAGGCCACTCGCCCATGTCAGCCCGCCTTGAATGGAAATAAGTGCCAGTTCCATCCGCATTGAGTTTGATCACGACCTCCATGAATCCTTTGACACTTTTCCGATCAATCCACTCGCCATAAATTTCAGCTGCTGAATTAACTTCGCTGGTGCTTGGCCAAAGCTCTCTCAATTCCTCCTGGCTCGGCGCT
>NZ_JBFUCA010000777.1:0-1414 GCF_056405475.1 Polaromonas sp. P1_G4 | reverse complement strand
GAATTCAGGCGGCGGCGGCTCAGCAGGGTTGGCGCGCCAGCCTGGTTTTCCAACAGGAAGCTCTTGGCGTATTCACCCGTCTGGATGTCTTTCAGGCACTTGCGCATCGCGTCTTTCGTGGCCGAGGTCACGATGTTCGGGCCTGTCACGTATTCGCCGTACTCAGCGTTGTTCGAGATCGAGTAGTTCATGTTGGCGATGCCGCCTTCATAGATCAGGTCAACGATCAGCTTGAGTTCGTGCAGGCATTCAAAGTACGCCATTTCGGGGGCGTAGCCAGCTTCCACCAGCGTTTCGAAGCCGGCCTTGATCAGCTCGACGGTACCGCCGCACAAAACGGCCTGCTCGCCGAACAGGTCGGTTTCGGTTTCTTCGCGGAAGTTGGTTTCAATGATGCCGGCTTTGCCGCCGCCATTGGCCATGGCATAGGAGAGAGCCAGGTCGCGGGCCTTGCCGGACTTGTCCTGGTGCACAGCAACCAGGTGAGGTACGCCGCCGCCCTGGGCGTAGGTATTGCGCACCGTGTGGCCAGGTGCCTTGGGGGCGACCATCCAGACGTCGAGGTCGGCGCGCGGAATCACGGCGCCGTAGTGCACGTTGAAGCCGTGGGCGAAAACCAGGGAAGCGCCCTGCTTGATGTGGGGAGCCACGTCGTTTTTGTAGACCGCGCCGATTTGCTCGTCGGGCAGCAGGATCATGACCACGTCAGCGGCTTTGACCGCGTCCGCGACTTCAGCGACCTTCAGGCCGGCCTTTTCGACCTTGGGCCACGAAGCGCCGCCCTTGCGCAGGCCGACGATCACTTTCACGCCGCTGTCGTTCAGGTTTTGCGCGTGTGCGTGGCCCTGGCTGCCGTAGCCGATGATGGCGACTGTTTTGCCCTTGATCAGGCTCAAATCACAATCTTTGTCGTAAAAAACTTTCATTTTTCTCTCCAGAATAGGTATTGGCGAAAATGCCCTTCGACAGGCTCAGGGCGAACGGTAAACGCATATCGCCACTCAAAATCCGTTCGCGTTGAGCCTGTCGAAACGCGCGCACGGACGACTTAAATCAAACCCGCAAAATCCGCTCTCCACGGCCGATGCCGCTGGAGCCGGTTCGCACCGTCTCCAGGATCGCACTGCGGTCTATGGCTTCCAGAAATGCATCGTTCTTGGACTGGTCCCCAGTCAGCTCGATGGTGTAGCTTTTCTCCGTCACGTCGATGATTCGCCCGCGGAATATATCAGCCATGCGCTTCATCTCTTCGCGCTCCTTGCCGACTGCGCGCACCTTGACCATCATGAGTTCACGCTCGGTGTAGGAGCCTTCGGTCAGATCGACAACCTTGACGACTTCAATCAGTCGGTTCAGGTGCTTGGTGATTTGTTCAATGACGTCGTCAGAACCGGTGGTCTGTATCGTCATGCGC
>NZ_JBFUCA010000776.1:0-1435 GCF_056405475.1 Polaromonas sp. P1_G4 | reverse complement strand
ATCATATGGGATGAATGCGCACGCACCGCAAATGCGGAGACCCTGATGCTGAAGCAGCATGCCGATCAGAAACCAGGCCCGCCGCGGCCTGTAGGATGTGGCGCTTCCACTGTGTAATGAATGAAGCAGCAGCATGAACCCTGAAGCATCCGCACAAAAGATCGTCATCGTCGGCGGTGGCGTGATCGGCAGCGCCATCGCGTACTTTCTGGCGACGCACCCGCGTTTTGACGGCAGCATCACTGTCGTCGAGCGTGACCCCACTTACACGCAAGCCTCTTCTGCGCTGTCGGCCAGCTCGATTCGCCAGCAGTTTTCACAGCCGGTGAACATTGCGGTGTCGCAATTCGGCATTGATTTTTTACGCAACATCAAACAGCACCTGGCCGTCGATGGTGATGTGCCTGATATTGGTTTGACCGAGCGCGGCTATTTGTACCTGGCCTCTGAAGCCGGCGCGGCCACGCTGCAAGAGAACCACGCCACACAACGCGCAGCCGGTGTCGATGTGATGCTGATGACGCCTTCCGAGTTGCAACAGCGCTTTGCGTGGCTGCAGGTGGACGACCTGGCGCTGGCGTCGCTCGGCCTTTCGGGCGAAGGCTGGTTTGACGGTTATGGTTTGCTGATGGCCTTCAAGCAAAAGGCGCGCAGCCTGGGTGTGCAGTATGTGAAGGCCGAGGCCACGGGCTTTGCGCACAGCCGCGGCCGCGTGAGTGCCGTGGCGCTGGAGGGCGGCGCGCAGCTGCCGTGCGACTGGGCCGTCAATGCGGCGGGTGCATGGGCGCGGCCGCTGCTGGCCGGCACGGGCCTTGACCTGCCGGTGTATGGCCGCAAGCGCTGCGTGTACGCATTTGCCAGCCCCGCGAAGACGCCTGACTGCCCGCTGGTGATTGACCCGAGCGGTTTGTGGTTTCGGCCCGAAGGCGACATCTGGATTTGCGGCCTGCCGCCGGCGCAGGGCCAGGACGGCAACGACGCGCCGCTGGAGGTGGACTACGACCTTTTCGACGAAGCCTGGCTGACGCTGGCCAAGCGCGTGCCGGGCTTTGAGGCCGTGCGCATGCAGCGCGCCTGGGCCGKCTATTACGAATACAACACGCACGACCACAATGCGCTGCTGGGACCACACCCKCACCTGCCCAACCTGCTGCTGGCCAATGGCTTCAGCGGCCACGGGTTGCAGCAGTCACCGGCGGTGGGGCGCGGCCTGGCGGAGTGGATTGCCGAAGGCGGCTACACCAGCCTGGACTTGTCGCCGCTGGCGGTGCAGCGGCTGGTAGAGGGGCGCAGCTTGCTGGAGAAGAACGTGATCTAGGTTGGGTTCACGCCTTCTTCCTTTTTTGCTCCTGAATTGATAGCTGCTCGCGCATGACCCCCAATGGCTACAGGTCGATTTTGTATAAATTTGCGCTTACTTTTCGCTGTCCAGGTG
>NZ_JBFUCA010000775.1:0-1435 GCF_056405475.1 Polaromonas sp. P1_G4 | reverse complement strand
GGCCAGTTGCTGGTCAATGAAGGCGGTCAGCTGGGCCTTGCTCATGGCGCCGACCTTGGTGGCGGCCAGCTGGCCGTCCTTGAACAGCATCAGGGTGGGGATGCCGCGGATACCGAACTTGGCGGGAATGTCGCGGTTTTCGTCGACGTTCATCTTGGCGATCTGCAGGCGGCCGTCGTAACCGGTGGCCACTTCGTCCAGAATCGGCGCGATCATCTTGCACGGACCGCACCATTCAGCCCAGTAGTCCACCAGCACGGGTTTGGAGGCTTGCAGCACGTCGGCTTCGAAAGTGGCATCGGTGGTATGTTTGATCAGTTCGCTCGCCATGGCGGCTCCTTTGTCTGTTTAGGATGGTTACGATACGGTACGGCTAAAGTTGTAGTCATTGTGGCAGAAAGCAAGTGGCCGGGTCGGGCGCGCGGGGGCTATGGCGCCGATAGAGATTATTCAATTTGCGGCTTCCGGCCCCATTTCTTTCTTGCCAACCTCTTTTCCCCAACCTCTGTATGCCACCCGTTCCAACCTCTGATGCCGCATGGTCCGCGCCTGATGCGCTGTGCTGGCACCAGGCCATGGGCCGGCTTGCAGAAGCGATGCAGGCGCGCGGCGTCCATCCCGCAGAAGCCGTGGTGCTGCTGCCCTATGCCCAGCTGATCCAGCAGGCGCGCCGCGCCTGGGCTGCGCAGGCAGGCGAGACATTTTTTGTTCCCCRCTTTGAAACCACCATGAACTGGGCCAGCGGCCTGGGCGGCACGCTCGGCTTGTATGTGCCTTCAGGCGACGATTTGCGCATGGATGTGGCGGTCGACATGCTCACAGCCGCATCGCTGCTGGGCCGCGCGGGCCTGGGCGCCCAGCAGGATGCGCTGGCGGGCCGGCTGGTTGAAGCGGCGTGGAGCCTGGCCGGTGTGGCCGCAGCCGTCGTGCCGGCCGCTCGCCGCGCCTGGAGCGAGCGCTTGGCGCTAACGCTGGGAGCAGGCCTGGATTCGCCGGTGCTGGCCCTCGAAGCTGCCGTGGGGCGCATTGCGCTGGCCTGGGCGGCGGCGTCCGCCTATCCCACGGACCGCCTTTTCCAGGCGAAACCTCAGCTGCTCGCCGTGCTGGAAGGCTTTCAGGCCGACCCGCTTACCGAGGCCCTCAAGGCGCACTTCGGCGACCGGTCGGTTTCCATCCCGCTGTGCGTCTCACTCGAAGAGCCCTCGGCACCGCCCGCGCTGCACATTGCGCAAGACGCCGAAGACGAAGCGGGCCGCGCCGCCGCCTGCGTGCTGGCGCATCTGGCGCAAGGCCGCAGCCCGGTTGCGCTGATTGCGCAGGACCGGCAACTCACACGCCGTGTCGGCGCCATGCTCGCTGAGCGCGGCATCGCCATGCGCGATGAAACCGGCTGGAAGCTTTCAACCACTCGCGCCGCCGCCGCTCTGATGAGCCT
>NZ_JBFUCA010000774.1:0-1435 GCF_056405475.1 Polaromonas sp. P1_G4 | reverse complement strand
GCGTTACTCGGTGTCGAAGAGTTCAGGAACGCTACTCCGTCGTTTCCGCCAACAGTCGGCGTGCCTGGGACCGGTGCCTCCTTCGGGTATCTTGCCCGCCAGGTGCTGCGTGAAATGCGTGGCGGCTAAGCTTCCATCAAGAGTTCACCTCGACAAGTCAGGTCGAGTTCATCTCAATCCTTAGGCCCCATATATGCCACTCGAAATGTTGATCGTGATTGCACTGTCACTTGTTGCATTCGCCTGCGTCTACATCCCAAAGCGCACCCCGAAACCGCGCATTCCCAAGCTGTCCGAATTTCCGGCCGGCACGGAATTCTTCGTGAAAGAATTCGACGTTCCACTTGCACAAATTCCAGGCAATGGCACTTGCGTCTGGGTGAACTGGTACGGTGGCAGGCCGCGGCCCTTCTTAGTCGAAAGGCTCAAGGTCGACAACAACTGGCCAGCCGATTCTTTTGAATCATGGGCAGCGCTGGTGGAGGCTTCACTCAAKTGATGCGTTGACTCATTCATCGAAATCTCACGATCCCGGTTTTGAAAGCGCGGACGCTAACGGTTAACCATCTTGTCCCGCCGCGACAACGACGGGAAGAGCCTGAACCACGCCGCAGCCACCAGCAGCGTCCCCACCCCMCCCSCCACAACCGACCCGACCGGCCCCAGCAGCGCTGCAGTGGCGCCTGATTCAAACTCTCCAAGCTGGTTGGACGCGCCGATGAACACGGAGTTGACCGCGCTGACGCGGCCGCGCATTTCATTCGGCGTTTCGATCTGCACCAGTGTCTGGCGCACCACCACGCTGACCATATCGGCGCCGCCCGAGACGGCCAGCACCAGCAGTGACAGCACAAAGCTGGTCGACAGGCCAAACACCACCATGCACACGCCATAAAGGGCTACGGCCGACAGCATGGTCGGCCCGACGCGTCGCTCCAGCGGCCAGCGGGTCAGCACCGCGGACGTCAGCAAAGCGCCGACCGCAGGGGCACCGCGCAGCAGGCCCAGGCCCCAGGGCCCGACGTGCAGGATGTCTTTGGCGAACATGGGCAGCAAGGCCGTGGCGCCGCCCAGCAGCACGGCAAAAAGATCCAGCGACGCGGCGCCCAGCAGGGCCTTGCGCTGCCATACAAACTCCACGCCGGCCAGCAGCGTGCGCAGCGTCACCGGCTCGCGCGGCGGCGGCGCGTGGTCATAGCGCAGCACCGCGATCAGCACGCAGCCGGTGGCAAAGAGGAAGGCGCAGGTGGCATACACCGCCGTGGCGCCGGCCACAAAAATCACGCCACCCAGCGCTGGCCCGCCTATGACTGCTGCCTGCATGCCGGCCGAGCTGAAAGCCATGGCGCGCGGCAGCATGGCGGGCGGCACCAGCACCGGGGTAAGCGATTGCTGCGCGGGCATCTGGAAGGCGCGGGCCACGCCCAGCATGACC
>NZ_JBFUCA010000773.1:0-1436 GCF_056405475.1 Polaromonas sp. P1_G4 | reverse complement strand
GTCCAGCGAATCGCACCCTTTCTACACCGGCACACAAAAATCCGTGGACAACATGGGTGGCCGCGTCGAGAAATTCCGCAACCGTTTCGGCAAGACCGCAGCCAAAGAGGCCGCACCCGAAGCTGCGAAGTAAGCTGCCGGATAAGCTGCGAAAAAACTTTCGCCAGCCTGCAAAAAAGCAGCCTGAAATTCAGGCTGCTTTTTTTTCGGCAAAATTTGCCAGGTTACGCGATGTGCCTCAGGCTGGTTTGACGCAGAATCACCCGTAGCCAGGACTGAACGACCCGACAGCAGCCGCGCTCCCTTTCGATCTCCCAGATCTATCCGACCCATACGTTTTGAATAAACCGTCTCCTGCCATCATTGCCCAGTCCGCTGTGCGCCGCCTGCCGCGACTCGCACTGCTGCTGTTTTGCGCAGCCTATGCGCTGCCGGGTTTTCTGGGGCGTGGCCCCTGGAAAAACGAAGACATTGCTGCATTTGGCGTAATGCGTGAACTCGCCTCCATGGCGGGCAACTGGCTGCGTCCACAGTTGCTCGGCCAGGTCACGGAATTCGATGCACTGGCACCGTATTGGCTGGGTGCCATCGCCATCAAGGTTTTCCCCTTTCTGGATCCGGCATGGGCTGTGCGCATTCCATTTGTGGCACTGCTCGTGTTGACGATGCTGGCGACGTGGTACGCCGTTTACTACCTGGCGCGTAGCCCGCAAGCCCAGCCAGTCGCCTTTGCTTTCGGCGGCGAGGCCAGTCCGGTCGACTACGCCCGGGCTATCGCCGATACCGCCCTGCTGGCGCTGATCGCCAGTCTTGGCCTGGCGCAGCTCTCCCATGAAACCACGCCGGCCCTGGCCCAGCTCGGGTTCACGGCGCTGGCCTTTTACGCCATGGCAGCAAGCCCCTACCGTGCGGCCACCAAAATCCTCGGCCCGGCATTCGGTCTGCTGATCGGGCTTGCAGGACTCGCCCTGAGCGGTGCTCCCACACTGGCATTGCTGATTGGCATGGGCGGGGCACTGGTGGAATGGACTCACATGCGCTGGGGCACCGGCCAGTCCGATCCTGCAGCCAGGCAACAGTCCTGGCACTGGGTGCTGCTGATCACCGGCRTCACGCTGCTGGTAGCGCTGCTGGCCCATGGGTTGGACCTGTGGCGCTGGAGAATTCACCTGCCGGGCGCAGACGGTCAGTCCGCCCTGAAAGACTGGCGCAGCCTGGGTCGCCTGCTGCTGTGGTTTACCTGGCCGGCCTGGCCGCTGGCGATGTGGACACTTTACCGCTGGCGCAGGCAGCTGGCCAGCCGCCATGTCGCCTTGCCATTGTGGTTCGCCGCGATGGCCGTGGCCGCCACGCTGACGACCACAGCCTCGGACCGCAGCCTGCTGCTGAGCCTGCCGCCGCTGGCAGCGCTGGCTGCCTTCGCGCTCCCCACACTC
>NZ_JBFUCA010000772.1:0-1439 GCF_056405475.1 Polaromonas sp. P1_G4 | reverse complement strand
GTTAAGAAGGGGTGCGCACCACGCGCATCCTTGTTTAACTTGGGGGAAGTCAAAATGAACCAGTATGTTGTTCGCGTTGCTGTCGTGATGTTCGCCTTTCTGGCCTCATCTTTTTTCACCGGGGCTWCGGCCCAGTCACTGCGCTGCAAGGGCGACCTGGCGCAGATCGGCAATTCCAAAGGCACGATCCTGCAAAGATGCGGCGAGCCTGTCATGAAGGACACGTTCTGCAAAGCCACGCCTGACACAGTGCCCAGCTCGACTGTCGTGACACCAAACACCGTGGGTTCCACCGCCAGCACCACCACCAACGTGACGGTTAATACCTGCCAGCAGGTGGAAGAGTGGACTTACAACCCGGGTTACGGGCAGTTCATGACCATGCTGCTGTTTGAGGGCGGTTCCCTGAAGAGCATTCGATACGGGGATCGCGTAACCAGGTGAGCCCCCACGGTGGTGATGGAGCCCCCACGGTCGCTCACTGCGTGTAGCTCCCTGCCCCCCGAGGGGGCCGCCCGCCCTACGGCCCGGCAAAGCCGGTTCCGGGGCTCATGCTGGGTTTAAGAATTCTTTGGGCACTATCGGCGGAGGTATTCGCCAGTGGGTGCCGCGGAACCGGCTTTGCCGGGCCGCAGGCACCGTCCCCTGCAAGGGGAAAAGGGCTACATGCAGTGAGCCCGATAGGGGTGTGCCAATTTTTCGGCTTCGCCGGCCCCAGGCGCCGCCCCCTGAGGGGGGAACAGGCTACACGCAGTGAGCCTGGAAGGGGGTGGACCTTTTTTCAATCCACCTTCGYGCCTGACGCCTTCACCACTTTTTCATACTTCGCCATTTCGCTTTTCATGAAGGCGCCGAACTGCTCGGGCGTGTTGCCTACAGGTTCGGCCATCAGTGTGGCAAAGCGGGTTTTGGCTTCGGGTGAATTCAGCGCGGCGACGAATGCCTGGTTGAGTTTGGCGATCACGTCTTTCGGTGTGCCTGCGGGCGCCACCAGTCCCCACCAGGTATCGATCTCAAAACCCTTGAGCGTCTCGGCCACGGCAGGCACATCGGGCAGCATGGCGCTGCGTTTGGCTGTGGTGACTGCCAGCGCCTTGAGTTTGCCTGCCTTGATGTTGGCGGATGCCGTGGCCAGGTTGTCAAAGTTGTAGTCCACCTGGCCGCTCAGCAGCGCCAGTTGCGCCGGGTTGCCGCCGTTGTAGGGAATGTGCAGCGCAAAGATGCCGGCCTGCGCCTTGAACATTTCGCCGGCAAGGTGCCCCGCGCTGCCGTTACCGCCGCTGGCGTAATTGAGCTTGGCCGGATTGGCCTTGGCGTACTTGATCAGGTCGGCCAGCGAGTTGATGTTCAGGCGCCGCGCGGAGTCGGCGTTGATCACCAGCACATTGGGCACGCGCACCAGCTGTGTGATGGGCGCGAAGTCGGTCGCTGCGTTGTAC
>NZ_JBFUCA010000771.1:0-1439 GCF_056405475.1 Polaromonas sp. P1_G4 | reverse complement strand
ACGCATAGCGCTGCTGGGCAGCCATCTGGGCAATTACCAGATTGAAAAACTCATGGAAACCCTGGCCGACGGCTACCTGCGGGCACTCGGCGAAAAAGAACCCGAGCGCCGCGAACAGATCTGGCAACAACTGGCCAACTCCGAAGCGCAACTGGCCGTACAGTTCAGCAAATTTGCGACGGAGTTTGCCAGGGTGCCTGAACCCGAGGCCCGCGTCAGCCGGCTGCCCATCAGCTTTCCCTTTGCGACCCTGATCCTGCCGGCCATGAGCTTCGACATGCGCATTGCGCTGGCGATTCACGCCGCCGGTATTGCGCGCGTGGCCCAAAACGCGGCCGGGCTCAGCCCCAAGGCCAAGGCCTTCACGATGTCAGCCGAACTCTTCCTGATGCAGCACACTTGCCACTGGTTTTGCAAATCAAAAGCCATCGCCTCAGCCCGCGTGCTGGTGCGTCACAAGACGCCGCATGCGCAACTGGTGGAGTCGGTGTCGCCGGAGACGCGTGAGGCTTATAGCGTGCTGATCAGCGGCGGCAGATAAATAAGCGTGTGAGGCACTTTCACGCACGACGCCTCACGGTCTTGCAACCATGGCTTTCACTTCCTCGCTGAGGCGAAGAACCTCCGGGCTTGTTGTCACCCCGACAGATATCGCGTCCAGGCCGTCGACCATCGTGCATTTGAAAGTCGCATCCGCCTGTTTGTTGCATTCCATGACACCACGAGACTTGCCATCCACCTTGAAACGCGCAGGATGAAAGATGTAGGTGAGATCCGAGGGATCTTTTGGATAGACGGTGCGATCCAGAAGATCGTCCGGAAATTTCTTCTCGGTCATTTCCCTGATGAGATAGGCCATCCGGGCCCCAAGTTGCGGGATCGCCTGTTTGGTTTCCTTGTTGTGCGCCCCGTGCAGGCCAATCATGGTTTTCGCCAGAGGAGTGCCGTCGCTGTAATAGCGGTGTACCCCTCCGAGAAAAACAAGGCCGCATGCGGACTCGCATTTTCCTGAGACTGCAGTGTCGAGGCCTGCATCCCGAATGCGCCTTGCAAGTTCTTGCCCATTCCAGAGATCTCCCCCGGGGCTGTTGTGCAGCAAAACGAGTTTCACTTGATTCGTGGCAAGCTGATCCTTAAGCTGGGCAACGTCGCCGCCAACAACCGGTCCGGACATGATCAGTGTTTCGCCAATGAGATTGAAGTCCATGGCCAGGGCCGGCGTGACGGCGAGCTGGAACGCGACCAGGACGAGCCATCTTCTATGGTGAAACGGCATTTGTGGCGCCTTAAAGGTTTGCCAAGCCACTCAGCGACGGGCAAACACTATTCATCAAGAAAATCCCCTCGGTAAAAGCTCCAGGCAGTTCCGTCGTGAAGATAGAAGTACCCATCGGCACAAAAATCTTTGCCGGGGAAAAATTCGCGATACGCCTTGGGAA
>NZ_JBFUCA010000770.1:0-1440 GCF_056405475.1 Polaromonas sp. P1_G4 | reverse complement strand
GCCGATGTTCGGCGCTGCGGTGGTGCTGTTGATGGTGTGGCTGCCCGATGGGTTGCTCAGCATTCCTGACCGTATACGGGCCAAGCGCGCAGCGCGTGAGGCGTCCCAGGCACGTGCGGCTGCAGCCAGCCGGATCGGAGCGGCATCATGACAAACGCGTTGTTAAAAGTTGCCGGGCTCAAAAAGGCCTATGGCGCCATTCAGGCTGTGGGCGGGGTCTCCTTTGAAGTCATGCCGGGGGAAATCTTTGGTGTCATCGGACCCAATGGCTCGGGTAAAACCACCATGTTCAACAGCGTGTTGGGCCAGATCAGCCCCGATGCCGGCACGATCGAACTCAACGGTAAAACCATCACCGGCCTGTCGCCGCTGGAGCTCAGCCGGCGTGGCGTGGGCCGCACCTTTCAGACCCTTCAGGTGTTCGGAAAGATGACGGTGCGCGACAACCTGATCGTGGCGGCCCAGGAGCACAAGGGCAGCCTGCTCGGCCGCATGTTCGCGCCTGGCGACTCGGGGTTGGGCGACAAGGCGGATGCGCTCATCGACCAGTTCCGCATCCRCCATGTGGCTGACAAGCTCGCCGGTACCTTGAGCTATGGCCAGCAAAAGCTGGTGGACATCGCCATGGCTTTTATGGCCGAACCGGACCTGGTGCTGCTCGACGAGCCGTGCGCGGGCGTCAATCCCAGCCTGGTGGGCGGCATCTCGTCGCTGCTCCGGGATCTGAACCAGAACCCCAAATTTGGCCGCAAGGCTTCGTTTGTGGTGATCGAGCACAACATGGATTTTGTGATGGGCCTGTGCCACCGCATCATGGTGATGGTCGAAGGCAAGGTGCTGGCCATTGGTACGCCGGCGGAGATCCGGGCCAATAAAGAGGTATTGGACGCCTATTTAGGGAACTAACCCCCTGTCTCGGCTCACTGCGTGTAGCCGGAATCCCCCTTAAGGGGGACAACCGCTGCGGCCCGGCGGAGCCGGTTCCGCGCCGTTGCTTGGAAAGAGGTCAACTGAGGCTTCATGGAGATTGATATGACAAGTGAGATCTGTATTGAATTTGACGATGTGGTGGCAGGTTACAAGGACTTCATGATCCTGAACAACCTGTCGTTCAAGGTCAGGACTGGTTCCATCACGCTGCTGCTGGGCCCCAATGGTGCGGGCAAGTCCACGGTTTTGAAAGCGCTGTTTGGCTTGCTCAAGCCGCGGCAGGGCCGCATCCTGTTGAATGGTGAGGACATTTCGGGCGCCAGCCAGAAAGAATTGCTGGCCAAAGGAATTGTGTTTGTGCCCCAGGGGCGCAACCTGTTTGGCCAGCTTACTGTGTGGCAGAACCTGGAGCTGGGCGGCATCACGCTGGGTACGAAAACCACACACGAGCGTATTCCCGAGGTGCTGGAGTTTTTCCCGCGCGTCAAGGAACGCCTGCATTCCCAGGCC
>NZ_JBFUCA010000769.1:0-1446 GCF_056405475.1 Polaromonas sp. P1_G4 | reverse complement strand
CCGCACTGGTATTGCTCATGACCCTGCCCGGCATCGCCCTTTTCTACGGCGGCATGGTGCGCAGGAAAAGCGTGCTCAATGTCATGGCCTGCGTCGTCGCTATCTGTGCCGTTGTCAGCCTGCTCTGGTTTGCGGTGGGGTACTCCATCGCCTTCACGCCCGGCAAAGGTGCGCTTGGGCACTATCTGGGTGGTCCCGAGCGGCTCTGGTTCACCGGGCTGGACTACGTGAAGGATGCGCAGAAGGTGGCCGTGAGCCATATCGCGCCCAACATTCCCGAGTCGGTCTACGCCATGTTCCARCTGACCTTCGCCATCATCACGGCCGCGCTGGTGGTCGGATCGTTTGTGGAACGCATGCGGTTTTCCGCGATGCTGGTGTTCATGTCGCTGTGGACCGTCGTCGTTTACGCACCCATTGCCCACTGGGTCTGGGAGCCCAATGGCTGGCTGGCGCGCATGGGCGCGCTGGACTTTGCCGGCGGCTCGGTCGTGCACATCAATGCCGGCATTGCCGGGCTGGTCTGTGCCTACGCGCTCGGGCCACGCCACGGCTACGGCCGTGAACCGTTTACGCCTTTCAACCTGGGCCTGACCATGGCCGGTGCCGGCATGCTGTGGGTCGGCTGGTTTGGCTTTAACGCCGGCTCCGCCGTGGCCTCCGACGGCCGGGCCGGCCTGGCGATGGCCGTCACGCACATCGCGGCGGCCGCGGGCGCTCTCTCGTGGATGGCGGCCGAATGGATTGTTCGCGGGCGTCCTTCCCTGCTGGGACTGTGCTCGGGCCTGGTCGCCGGGCTGGTCGCCATCACGCCGGCGGCGGGCTTTGTCTCGCCGCGCGCGGCCCTGGTGTTTGGCCTGGTGGCCGGCGTGGCCTGCTACTGGGGCGCTACGGGCCTCAAGCGCCTGCTCAACGCCGACGATTCACTGGACGTGTTCGGCGTGCACGGCGTGGGCGGCATTGTGGGTTCGCTGCTGACCGGCATTTTTGCCAGCAAGGCCATCTCCGGTGTCGAGGGCAGTCTGATGACCCAGGCGATCGGCGCAGGCGCCGTCATGCTCTACAGCCTGTTCATGACGGCGCTGGCCTTGTGGGTCACCTCGCTGATCGTCAGCCTGCGCGTCAGCGAAGCCGCCGAGAGCGACGGCCTGGACATCACCCAGCACGCCGAGCGGTTGGGCACGTAACTGACAAACAACGGACTCCACTTTCAAGGATTGCGCACCATGCCCTCCAGTGAAAAAATTGCCGTTGCGGCCCACCTGCATGTGCTGTTGCGCCGCAAAACCGGCCGCGTGACCGACACCGAGTGGATGGCCGGTAACCAGGAATACGCCGCCGAAATAGCGCGTTTTGCGCGGGAAAAAGCCGCCGAGGATGGCCACGTGGACCTGGCGGTGTGGGCCGACCGGCTTGAAGAAATCATGGCCACCCCCGAGCCCAAGG
>NZ_JBFUCA010000768.1:0-1458 GCF_056405475.1 Polaromonas sp. P1_G4 | reverse complement strand
GACTTAGGGCCTGTCCGGGCTTTTTTACAGGCATTTTTTAGCGTAGAGTGCAGTTTGTTACATAAAACACAAGATGTGCATGATTAACCGGAGGAGGTTGCCGTGTCGGAATTAACCGTGGGTTTCAAGCGTGTTCCCTGTCCTGATTGCAATGGCACCGGCGAACTGCGCATTGAAAGCGAAAACATCAATGAGCATTTTGAAGTCGAAAAACAAACGGTGATCACCGAATGTCCGCGTTGCCTTGGCCTGGGATTTTTGCCGCCGGCCTCACCGCAATAGGACTTTGTGGCGCGAGGCAAACAGGTGGCCGGCGAGCCATCTGCAAGCTGCCGTAAAATAGCCGCATGCAATCAATCAAGCTGGAAACAGGAAGGATCGTTCGGGTTATGACACCGCGAACTACGCCCTCGTCCGTTTTCTGGAGTCATCCAGGGCGCTAGTCCGCACCCCTTGGTGATTGTTAGCTACTGATTTCATAGCTTAAATCCATATCCCCCATCAAAGCGCGGCAGGTTCCGCGCTTTTTTGTTTTTCTGATTTCAGCCTGCTTATAAAAGTTATTCACATGATTCAAATCACGCTCCCCGATGATTCCAAGCGCGAATACCCCCAAGCCGTCACGGTGGCCGAAGTCGCCGCCTCAATCGGTACCGGCCTGGCCAAAGCGGCCTTGGGCGGGAAAGTTGACGGCAAGGTGGTCGACACCAGCTATCTGATTGATAAGGACAGCTCGGTTTCCATCATCACAGCCAAGGATGCCGACGGGTTGGACATGATCCGCCATTCCACGGCCCACTTGCTGGCCTACGCCGTCAAGGAACTGTTCCCGGATGCGCAGGTCACCATAGGCCCGGTGATTGAAAACGGGTTTTTCTACGATTTCTCCTACAAGCGTCCGTTCACGCCGGAAGACCTGGTGGCGATCGAAAAGCGCATGACGGAACTTGCGGCCAGGGATGAGCCAGTGACGCGCCGGGTGCTGCCGCGCGATGAAGCCGTGGCGCATTTCAAGAGCATAGGCGAGCATTACAAGGCTGAAATCATTGCGAGCATTCCCGCCAATGAGGATGTGTCGCTCTACCGTGAAGGCGCTTTTGAAGACCTGTGCCGCGGCCCCCACGTGCCCAGCACGGGCAAGCTGAAGTTCTTCAAGCTCATGAAGGTGGCCGGCGCCTACTGGCGCGGCGATCACCGCAATGAAATGCTTCAGCGCGTTTACGGCACGGCCTGGGCCACCAAGGATGAACTGCAGCAGTATCTGACGATGCTCGAGGAGGCTGAAAAGCGCGACCACCGCAAGCTCGGCAAGGAACTGGACCTCTTTCACATCGACGACCATGCACCTGGCCTGGTGTTCTGGCACCCCAAGGGCTGGACGGTCTGGCAGGGCGTTGAGCAGTACATGCGCAAGGTCTACCAGGACAACGGCTACCAGGAGGTCAAGGGCCCCCAGAT
>NZ_JBFUCA010000767.1:0-1460 GCF_056405475.1 Polaromonas sp. P1_G4 | reverse complement strand
GTTTTAAGGGTTTTTGATCGATAGCCCAATGGGAATGGGCGCGAACAGCTATCAAATTGATAGCATAACGCGTCCCTTTTCCCTTTTGGGTGAACAGGCCAGAGGCKGCGCAAGAACACTTCCGCACCTTGAACCCTGCATCAATGTACGGCCGCTATTGATTTAATAGCTGCTCGCGCCCGCCCTGATTGGGCTGAAGCCCGAATACTGCAATATATGGTCAGGGCGCTGCCTTAGCCGGCGGCGAAGAACCTGGCCGCAGCCGCCACCGTCGCTTCGATGTCCGCGTCCGTATGCGCCGAACTCAAAAAGCCTGCTTCATATAGCGCCGGCGCGTAATACACCCCGCTGTCCAGCATCGCATGAAAGAAGCGATTGAACGSAGGGCTGTCGGTCATCATGACCGTGGCGTAGTTCTGCGGTAATTGGCCGAGCAGGAAAAAGCCGAACATGCCGCCTTCGCTGTCACCGCAAAACGGCACACCGGCCTTGCCGGCAGCCTGCGTGAGGCCGGTGACCAGGCTGCGGGTTCGGGCGCCCAGTGCTTCGTAAAAGCCGGGTTTGGCGATCTCGCGCAAGGTTGCCAGACCACAGGCGGTGGCCACAGGATTGCCTGATAGCGTGCCGGCCTGGTAGACCGGGCCCAGCGGTGCCAGTTGCTCCATCACGGCGCGCGTGCCACCAAAGGCGGCCAGCGGCATGCCGCCGCCTATCACCTTGCCCATGACCGTCATGTCGGGCTTGAAGCCGGGAATGCTGCGGGCGTAAACGCTCTGGGCGCCACCCAGCGCCACGCGAAAGCCGGTCATGACCTCGTCGAACACGAGCAGGGCACCGTGCTGCGTACACAGTTCGCGGCAGCGCTTCATGAAGGGCACGCTGGCACGCACAAAGTTCATGTTGCCGGCGATCGGCTCGATCATCAGGCAGGCGATGTCCTTGCCGTGCAGCGCGAAGGCTTCTTCGAGCTGGGTGAGGTGGTTGTATTCGAGCACCAGGGTGTGCTGCACCACTTCGGGCGGCACGCCGGCGCTGGTCGGGTTGCCGAAAGTGGCCAGGCCTGAACCGGCCTTGACCAGCAGGGCGTCGGCATGACCGTGGTAGCAGCCTTCGAATTTGATGATCTTGCTGCGGCCCGTGGCGCCGCGCGCCAGGCGGATCGCGCTCATGGCTGCCTCGGTGCCTGAGCTGACCAGGCGCACCATCTCGAGCGAAGGCACAAGGCGCACGATTTCCTCGGCGAGCTCCACTTCACGCTCGGTCGGTGCGCCGTAGGAAAAGCCTTCCAGCACGGCTTTTTGCACGGCTTCAACGACCGCCGGATGGCCGTGGCCCAGGATCATGGGACCCCAGGAACCGATGTAGTCGATATAACGCTGGCCGTCCACATCCCAGAAGTAGGCGCCCTGTGCGCGCTGGATAAAACGGGGTGTGCCGCCTACCGCCTTGAAGGCCCGATC
>NZ_JBFUCA010000766.1:0-1473 GCF_056405475.1 Polaromonas sp. P1_G4 | reverse complement strand
CACCTGCTCGCTCATGCTCCAGACGCCGGTGCCCGAGCCCAGCTCCTGGCCGCGCCATTTACTGCTGAGCATAGGCCCGCCGCTGACACCCACTGTAGGCAGATCGACGCTGGAGGCGCCCATCACCAAGGAGGGCGTGGTTTTGTCGCAGCCCATCAGCAGCACCACGCCGTCGATCGGATTGCCGCGAATGCTTTCTTCCACGTCCATGCTGGCCAGGTTGCGGTACAGCATGGCGGTGGGGCGCAGCAGCGTCTCGCCCAGCGACATCACCGGAAACTCCAGTGGAAAGCCGCCTGCCTCATAGACACCGATCTTGACCTGCTCGGCGATGGTGCGGAAGTGCGAGTTGCAGGGAGTCAGTTCGCTGAAGGTGTTGCAGATGCCGATGACCGGCCTGCCGTCAAACTGGTCGTGCGGGACGCCCTTGCCCTTGACCCAGCTGCGGTAGGCAAAGCCGTCGCGGTCCTGGCGGCCGAACCATTGCTGGCTGCGCAGTTCTTCGGGTTTCTTTTTGGGTTTGCTGCTGTCGGTCATGTGCTGTCGGCCTAAATAGTAGGGTTAATCCTGAAAGTGTAAAGGTATTATCGTCATACCATTGCGGCCGCTGTCTTAGTGAAAACCATGATCGGAGTAGTTCCCTTGTCCCGCCCGCACATCCTTGCCGTCTCCAAGCTCCCGCCTTTCCTGATGGAGCCGCTCGCTGCGGCCTTCGTAGTGCACGACCGCCTGCACGAGACGGACCCCGAGGCGTTTGCAATGGTCGCGCCGCAGATTCGCGGCATCTCGGGCGGCGGCGAGTCCAAGGTCACGGCCGCGCTGATAGAGAAACTGCCTGCACTCGAAGTGGTGTCGATCTTCGGCGTGGGCTACGACGGCGTCGATGTACCCGCCGCATTGAACCGCCGCATCCCCGTGACGCACACCCCCGGGGTGCTCAACGACGAAGTCGCCGACCTCGCGCTGGGCCTCATGCTGTCGGTGGCGCGGCGCATCCCCCTGGCAGACCGCTATGTGCGTGCCGGCCGATGGGCCGCCGAGGGTCCGATGCCGCTGGCCCGCAAGGTTTCAGGTGCCCGGCTGGGCATCGTTGGGCTGGGCCGCATCGGGCAGGCCATTGCCAGCCGCGCAGAAGCTTTCGGCATGTCCATCGCCTATACGGCGCGCACCGCCAAGGCGGAGCTGCCGTACGCCTATCATCCCACCGCAGCAGCGCTTGCCGCTGCGGTGGATTTCCTGGTGGTGATCACTCCGGGCGGCGCCGGAACGAAACACCTGATCAATGCTGAAGTGCTCAAGGCCTTGGGTCCCGATGGTTACCTGATCAATGTTGCGCGCGGCTCGGTCGTGGATGAGGCGGCGCTGGTCGATGCCCTGCAACGCGGCGTGATCGCGGGCGCGGGTCTCGATGTCTTCGAGAAAGAACCGCAGGTGCCGGATGCGCTGAAGGCGCTGGACAACGTCGTGCTGACT